>CAYNOM010000102.1:0-13304 GCA_964398415.1 uncultured Polyangiales bacterium
GGCCCAGGACGAATGGATATCCCCCGTCAACACGACGACGTTGTCGATGCCTTCGTCGCGGATGTGCCCGAGCAGTCGTGCGCGACTCGCCTGGTAGCCATCCCATTGGTCGGCGTTGAGCACCTGCCCGAACAGCTCGAGCTGTCCCATCATCACCTGCTGTCCGAGCACGCGCCAGGTCGCGCCTCGGCTCTGCGACGCTGTCAGCTCGGCTTCGAGCCATGCGGCCTGCGTCTCACCGAGCAGGCTGCGCTCGTCGCTTCTCACCGCGTTGCGGTCTTGCTTGCTGCGACGCGTGCGCGTCTCCAGCATGATCAGGTCGAGCAGGTCGCCCACCCGAAAGCGGCGGTAGATGCCGTAGGGCTCTTCGGTGTAGGGCTCGCGGATGGGGATCCACTCGCCATAGGCTTGAAGGGCCGCCGCGCGTCGCTCGCTGAAGTTGCCCTCGCTGCCGTCGGTATGATTTTGGGCACCCTCGGCGTAGGCATCGTTGGCGATCTCGTGGTCATCCCAGATGCAGATGAACGGGTGCTGCCTGTGGGCCTCTTGCAGGTCGGGATCCGCCTTGTACTGGGCGTGGCGCATGCGGTAGTCCGCGAGCGTCACGATCTCTGTCGCAGGGAGGTGCGCCCGGCCGAGGTCGGGATTGTCGTAGGTTTCCGGGCCGTATTCGTAGATGTAGTCGCCGAGGTGCAAGACCGCGTCGAGGTCTTTGCGAGACGCGATGTCGGCGTAGGCGTTGAAGTAGCCGAGCGCAAAGCAGGAGCACGACACCACCGCGAAGCGCGCGCGATCGACGCTGCCCGCGGCAAACGTACGCGTGCGACCCACGTCCGAGACCAAGGCTTCGTTCGCAGGATCGTGGAAGCGGTAATAGTAGGTGGTGCCCGCGCTCAGACCGTCGACATCGACCTTGATGGTGAAATCGCGCGCGGCGCTGGTGGCGGCTCGCCCCCTGCCCACCACGCGGGTGAGCCCCGGATCGGCTGCGACCACGAAGTCGACGAGCAGCTCGGCCACCTCATCGGGAGCATCCGGCGTGACGCGCGTCCACAGCACCACACGGTCTTGCAGCGGATCGCCACTCGCCACGCCATGGAGAAAGTCGAACGGGGGCTGGGTGGGTACGGGCGGAAGCTCGGGCTCTGCTCCGGCGTCTGCCTCGCCCGCTCCGCCGTCGGCCATGGGAGGCTCTGAACCTCCCCCGGCAGGGCCTGCGTCGTCACCGTCGCCGATGGGCAGACCCATCTCGTCGAAGGTGCGCTTGCCATCCGCGTCGCCCGCACAGGCTGCGAGCGATGCGCTGCTGCTCAGAATCCAGAGAAAATGCCGACGATCCATCAGGGGCGATGCTCCGGCCCAGGGTCATAGCGTGGCCGGGGCGGCGGTGCCTAGCCCTGTTTTCGCGTGCCTGCGCGTTGTCACGACCGCGTCACTGAACGAGGACGCTTCAGCGGCGCGACGTGTCGCGGTCCGCGCTGTGCTCGTCGATCTGGCGCGCCAAGTCGATCAGGATCCCGGCGGTGCCGATCTGCAGCACGTCCTCGCGCGCGACGTCATCGAAGGCGACCTCGAAGGTGCCTTCTTTCCAGCCCAAGACCTCGAACAATGCAGCGCGGGGTGGCACATCGCGGCCGTCGATGACGGCGTCGATGAGCTCGCCATCACGCAAGTAGGCCCGCACGGCGCTCGTGCCGCTTGCCAAATGGAGCACGCCGGTCAGGCGTTCGATCTGACAGAGCGTAAGCACGCTCACGAAGCTGATGCGGCTGAGCTCACCCGAGAGATGCCTGCTCCGCTCGTCCGTCGAGGGTGGCGGCAGCGACACGAAAGCGTCGAGCAGGGCGTTGAAGGCATCGTCCATCGAGTCGCCCGCCACGCTCCGGGGAGCATTCGAAGCGAGGTCTTCGAAGCGCACGACCACCCGATAGCGCTGCGGGCCGCCTTTCACCTGCGCCACGGGCACGCACTCGACCACGTGGCCCTCGAAGGCGATGCGTGTGTCGCCGGCGTGCGAGGGCAGGTCGATGCGGATCACCTCGCCTTCGGCGACGGCGTAGTCGGTTTCGAGCGCCATGCCGCGCGGGCTCAGGCCGCTCAGGGCGGTGGGTTGTTCGCCGGTCGGGGTGCGCAGGGTGCCCCGGAAGTTGCGCATCGGCACGACTTGCTTTGCGGAGCTTCGCTCGACGAGTCGGCGCAGAAGTCCTTGGATCGCCATGGATTCGTTCGCGGGGCGGGCCGTTTTGTGCGGGGCGTCCTCGCAGGTTTCCTCGACGAACAGAAACTGGAAGGCGATCCCAGCGACGCTGCGTCCTCTCCAGAAGTCTTCGATGGCGGCGACGCGCACCACGCGGGCCAGCACGCAGATCTCTTCGCGGCCGTCGTCGGTGCTCAGAAGGAGGCGCTGCATGGAGCCGATCGGGCCCACGTCGCGGTCGATGTCGAGAAACAGCCCGCTGATGCTGATGTCTCCGCTGCGGCCGATCGGGACGGTGTCGACACCGCTGATCTGCACCCGAAGGTGGACCTTGAACCGGGGTGCACGGCGCACGTCGGGTGTTTCCACCGGTTCAGTCTACCACCGCCTCATGCGAGCTGTTTGGCATTGAGCGAGGGCGACCCGGGAGGCAGGCGACGGCGGCTCGCTCGCGCGCGCACGAGCAGGGGAAAGGCTGCACCGAGCACGGCGACGAGGCCCAACACGGCCCAGCCGACCGTACCGACGGAGCTCGGCGTGCCTCGAACATGGGCTGTCAGGGCCAGCGGAAACGACAAAAGCGAAAGCCCGAAGCAGGCAGCGGCGGCGCCGTGCAGCCATTGGGCGTGGGTTCGCATCAACAGGGCGAGGAAGTAGAGCCCCGCAAAGGTGAAGATGGTGTGCAGGAACACGACCGGGTCGTGCAGCGCGTCGTACATGGCGTAGTCGACGAGCACGAGCGCAGTGGTGAGCAGAATGAAGCGTAGAAAGTGGCCAGCGACGTAGGCCACCGGATGCAAAAGGCTCGTGGCGATCAGTACCGCCCACAGCCAAGGCTCGTGGCTCACGCCCATGGCCATCAGCGCAAAGCCGGCGACCATGAAGCTGTAGAAGAGGCCATCGCAGAAGGTCTCGCTGATCTTCGTCAGATACCAGCGGTCGCTCGCGTTTTGGGCGACCTCGAAGGCGATGCCGACCGTGTAGACGACCACGCCCGCGTAGATCATGGCGGGGCTGTGGACGAGCTTCGCGAGGACGTCGCGGTGGGTCTCGAACACGAGCATGGTGGGCACGGCGCTGAACAGCACGAACAGGTGCGCGAGGAGCACCCAGATCGCAGTGCCCACGGGGATGTCGATGGCACGGCCGATCGCGTTTTCTGCCCTGGGCGCCATGGAGCCTCCTCGTCCAGTACTAAGCGAAGTTCGGGGGTTGCCACCAGAGCAAAGCACGCACGGCCAGCGACGTGGCGTCTCGATACCGCAACGGCGCGTTGCGCCGCAGCGATCGCGACTCCGCGCGCGTGTGGGATGCTTCACGCCGCGTCACATCGAACGCGAGTCGCTTCGTGCTGTTGCGCCCTTGCCCGTGGGCCTGGAGGATTGCCGATGACAAGATGGTGGCTAGCGCTCTCGATGTGCCTCGTCGCGGGCTGTGCGGTCCGCGTGTTTTCGCCGCCGACCGGCAGCTACCCGGTGGAGAGCGCGGCGCTCGTACCCGCGGGCAAGAGGGCGGTCGGCGCGGAGGTCTTCGCCGGCGGCGCCATGTTTGGCCCACAGCTCTTGAGTGCGCGAGGCAACCTGCGCTACGGCATGTCCGAGCGGCTCGAGCTCTCTGCGTCGCCGTCTTTGCTCTGGGTGTTGGGCAGTCGGCCTGAGGACTCCCATCCCGGCAGCTACGCCCTGCGGGCGGGGGCCAAGCTCGCCCTGCTGCGGCACGTCGCGATCACGACCGGCCTGGGCGGGGGGGCGTCGGCGGCCGGGGGCTTCTTGAGCCCAGATCTCGGGCTCATCGGCGCCTTCGAGAACCGCTACCTCATCCCGTTTGCCAGCGCGCGCGGGCTCGTCAGCGTGCCTCTGAACGCGCGCACTGTGCACATCACGACCGACGACGACGCAGCCGACGGCTACGACGACGAGGATTTCGCCCGCGATCACCACCGCCTGCGCCCGCGCTTCACCTACGGCGTGCAGCTCGCCGTAGGGCTTCGCCTACCTCTAACGTGGAACGACGCGGAGCGGATCAGGCCCTCGATCGCGTGCGCCTTCGGGGTCACCTCGCTCAACGATCGCTCGAGCGAGGGCAAAGAGGTCTATGGTGGCCCTAGCTGTGCACTCGAGACCGTGTTCTGAGCTGTGGTAGCGATCTCGTGACTTGATGCTAGGATTTCCAACCACGCGCGGCAGGGGGTCGCGCGTGCACGGAGGATGATCATGGAAGCGCGCGCTGCGTTCGATGAGTACGTGTGGCCACTCTTGTTCGAGTATGCGCCCCGCGTCGTGGGGTTGTTCGTCGCTTTGTTCGCGGCCTGGATCGTCGCGGGACTCACGCGAAAGCTGGTGCGCCGAGGGCTCGAGCGCATCCACTTCGACGAGACGCTGACGAAGTTTTTCAGCACGGTCTCGCGCTACGTCGTGTTGACGATCGCCGTCGTGAGCTGTCTCGGCATGTTCGGCATCCAGACCGCGAGCTTTGCGGCCGTCATCGCTGCCGCAGGCCTGGCCATCGGCCTTGCGTTTCAAGGCACGCTCAGCAACTTCGCGTCGGGCGTCATGCTGCTCGCGTTCCGCCCGTTCAAGGTGGGTGACGTCATCAAAGTGGCCGATGAGGTGGGCAAAGTCGACGAGATCGAGATCTTCACGACCTCGCTCGTCACGTTCGACAATCGCCGCATCATCCTGCCGAACGGCGTCATCTTCGGCTCGAAGATCGAGAACATCACCCACTTTCCGACGCGGCGCTGCGACGTGAAGGTGGGGGTTGCCTACGCGGCCGATCTCGACGAGACGCGCCGGGTGCTCGAGGGGGCCGTGCGAAAGACCGAGGGCATCCTGGATGAGCCGGCTTTCCAGATCTACCTGCTCGACCTCGGGGCCTCGTCGGTCGATTTCGCGGTGCGTGCGTGGGTGAAGAGCGAGGACTTGTGGGGCGTACGTGAGCAGCTTCTGCGAAACATCAAGCGCGATCTCGACGCGGCGAACATCGGCATTCCATTCCCGCAGATGGACGTGCACTTCGACGATCCAGCGCTGCAGGTGCTGTCGTCGCTGCGCGGCAAGAACGTGGCGCAAGCGCGTGCGTGAGCGCTCCCATGGGGCTCTTCACACCCAGGTCCCTGCGTCTACTTCCGAGGTGTCCCGGGAGTGGAGCGTCCGATGACCCAAGAAGAGCTCAACCCATTCTTGATCGCGCAACGGCAATTCGATGAGGCGCAGCGCTATCTGCCCGAGCTGAAGGCTGGCCTCGTCGACTACTTGAAGCGGCCTTACCACATCATCGAGGTCAACTTTCCCATCGAGATGGCCGACGGTTCGGTGCGCACCTTCACCGGCTTTCGGGTGCTGCACAGCCGGGTGCGTGGGCCGGGCAAGGGCGGCATTCGCTATTCGCCCACGGTCAGCCGCGACGAAGTGTGTGCGCTCGCGAGCTGGATGACCTGGAAGTGTGCGGTCGTCGACGTGCCCTTCGGCGGCGCCAAGGGGGGCGTGGTGTGCGATCCGAAGCAGCTCGAGCAGTCGGACCTGCGCAAGGTGACGCGGCGCTACGTGGCGCAGCTCGGCGACAACATCGGCCCCAATCGCGACATCCCCGCGCCGGATCTCAACACGAACGCGCTCACCATGGCGTGGATCTACGACACCTACGATCAGTTTCACCGGGGAGAGAACAACCTACCCGTGGTCACGGGCAAGCCCCTCGACATCGGCGGCTCCTTGGGGCGCGACACGGCGACAGGACAGGGCTGCCTGCTGGTGGCCGAGCGCGCCCTCGAGCGCGGTGCCGTGCAGGGGCTCGGCGGAGTGCGTGGAGCATCCGTCGTGGTGCAGGGCTTTGGCGAGGTGGGACACGTCGCGGCCGAGGTATTTCACGCGGCAGGGGCACGCATCATCGCCGTGAGTGACGTTCGCGGCGGCGTACACCGAGAGGCAGGCATCGATCCGCGCGTGCTGCTCGAGCACAGTCGTGAGACGGGCAGCGTAGTGGGATTGCCCGGCACCGAGACGATCACCAACGAGCAGCTACTCCGCCTGCCCTGTGACGTTCTCATTCCGGCCGCGCTCCACAACGCGATTCACGCGGGCAACGCCCAGGACATCCAAGCCAAGCTGATCGTCGAAGGGGCCAACGGGCCCACGACGCCCACGGCCGACCGCATCCTCGAAGGGCGCGGCATCGTGGTGTTGCCCGACATTCTCGCCAACGCGGGCGGCGTCACCGTGAGCTACTTCGAGTGGATTCAGAACACGCAGAACCAGCGTTGGAGCCTCGCGCGCGTCAACGAAGAGCTGCGAGAGCGCATGCGCGCCGCCACCGACGACGTGTTCGACACGCACGCGCGGCTGTGTCGCGAGCTGCCTGCGCTCAGCGAAGCGCTCGAGGACGCGCGCAAGAAGCGAGCGGTGGGCGCGGGCCCCCTCGAGCCGCCGAGCCTGCGCCACGCGGCCTACGTCCTCGCCATCTCGCGAGTGACCAACGTCACGCTCGAGCGCGGTATTTGGCCCTGACCGGCGAGCAAATGCGAGCAAATGCGGCCTTGGGGTGGCGTGAGCTGGCGCCGTGGCGCACTTTCGATAAGAAAGCGCCCACCCCCATGACCACTGGCGCCCACCGAGCCCAGGACACTTCAGAGCTCCGCGTCGTCCGCGAGTGTGAGCCGCTGCCGGCCACGCAGCTGCGTGATGGCGTGCGTCACGCGACGCTCGACGACGCGAGCGCGCTCGCCTGGCTGCGGTGCCTGTCGCTGCAGGTGGCCTTCGAGCGCGGCCTCATCTCAGAGCCGCCCATCCTACGCGACCTGAACCAGGAAGCCGCGCGCTGGGCTACGCGTCTCGAGCGGGGCGAGGGGGCGGTGCTCGTCGCCCTGCGTGAGGCGCGGGTGGTCGGCCACGTGGCCTGCTCGCTGCGAAGGACGCGCGCCGAAGATGCTCCCCAGGCCACCATCGACACCTTTCACGTCGAGCCGAGGTTTTGGCACTCCGCTGTGGCCGAGCATCTGCTCACCGCTTGTGCCACGTGGGTGCTGCGACACGGCGCGGCCTCCCTTGCGTTCGGCGTGCTGACGGAAAACGTCGGCATGCAGCGCTTGCTCGCACACGCGGGCTTCGTGCTCGAGGCGCAGCTCGTGCGACAGCGCAGGCTCTACTCGCGCTTCGTCTTGCGGCTCGAGTGAAGAAGTTCTTTGAGGGCTCAGACGGCCGGCTTTTGCGCGGGGCGCGCCTTCTTGAGCGCGAGCAGCGTCTCGACCGAGAGCCATGCGGCAATGCCGATGAGCGCGAGCCCGACACCGCGCACGAGCGGATCGGTCATGCGCGAGAGGTTTTGCACCATCATCGTGGCGGTGGTGACGAGCATGAACAGACAGGGCAGGGCTGTGGGCCAGATCGGTGCGCCACGGCGCTTGAGATAGAGCGTCACGAGGCCGAGGGTCAGGGCGGCGAGCACCTGGTTCGTGGTGCCAAACAGCTGCCACAGGGCGAGGCCCGCCGGCTTTGCGACGCTCTTACCCGCCTCCACGACGTCGACTTTGTAGAACGCGAACATGCCGATGGCGGCGCAGGCGAGCGTGGTGGACACGTAGCGGTTTTGTGCGAGGGGTAGCTTCATCGTGGCCGCGATCTCCTCGATGTTGAAGCGCAGAAGGCGCGTGGCCGAGTCGAGTGTGGTCAACGCAAAGGACACCACGACCATCGCGATCAGCGCGGCGCTGAGCTCGACGGGGATGCCGAGCGCGACGAGGAAGGTGGTCGTGCCACCGATGAACAGGTCGATGTTGACCGCCAGGCCCTGGACGGCGTTCCAGTTGCCGTAGTGGCCGTGCCAGTCGTCGGCGCTGGCCATGCCCGCGGTGCAGGCCAGGGTGGCGAGCAGGCCGAGCAGGCTCTCACCGATCATGCCGCCGTAGCCGATGGGGCGCGCGTGGGTTTCCTTGTCGAGCTGCTTCGCGGTGGTGCCGCTCGACACGAGGCCATGAAACCCGCTCGCCGCGCCGCAGGCGATGATGATGAACACCGACGGGAAGAGATCGGGCGCGCCCTCGGGGGCGGCATTGAAGGCAGGCGCGGCGAACTGGGGGTTGCCCACGAAAAGCCCGAGGTAGGCGAGGCCTAGGCCGAGGTAGAGCAAGAGGCCGTTGAGGAAATCGCGCGCCTGCAAGAGCGCCCACACCGGCAGCACGCTGGCCATGAACGCGTACCCGAGCAGGATGTAAACCCAAGTGTCGTGCCCCGGCCAGGCGCTCTCGGGGAGGCCGAGCGTGGGGAACTTCATGCCGAGCCAGATCGAAAACAGCTCGATGGCGAAGCCCACCGCGGCCACGGGCACGAGCGGGTAGCCCTTTCGATAGAGCAAAACGCCGCACACCATGGCGACGATCATCAGCAAGCCCGATGGCAAGACGGCGCCCGGATAGCCGGGATGTCCGGGGGCGAGCTCGAGCGCGAACAGGCGCGACAACACGAACACGAACACGCCCATGGCGAGGGCGATGCCGAAAAAGATGAGCATGTGAAACAGGGTGCGTCCGCGCGGACCGAGCACCTGCTCTGCCACCTGTCCCACCGACATGCCGCCGTTGCGGACCGAGATCACCATGGCCGAGAGGTCGTGGACGCAGCCGATCAACAGCGCGCCGCCCACGACCCAGATCAGGGCGGGCAGCCAGCCCCAGATCACGGCCACGGCCGGACCGAGCATCGGCGCGAGGCCCGCGATCGACGCGAAGTGGTGACCGAACAGGATCGTCGGCCTCGTGGGCACGTAGTCGACGTCGTCGCGCTGCGCGTGGGCCGGGGTGATCGCGTTGGGGTCGAGGGCGAAGACCCGCTTCGACAGAAAGCCAGAATAGAAGCGGTAGCCGAGGGCGTAGACGGCGAACGACGCGAGAGCAGCGATAGCGGGGGTCATGGCGGGCGCAATCTAGCCCGGATTATTCTCGAGTCGCCACTGCCCGCGCCGTACTCGGCTCGGATGCTCTACGCGAGGCCGATGATCTTGCGCGCCTCGGCAGGCGAGGCGATCTCGCGCCCCACTTCGCGCGCCATCTTCACGATGGTGTCGATCAGCTGGCCGTTGCCGGTCGTCTTGTCGCCATTCGGCAGGTAGAAAGTGTCTTCGACGCCAGTGCGCAGCATGCCGCCGAGCTCGGCCACGCGGCGCTGCAGCGGCCAGATCTCCTGGCGCCCGATGGCGGTGACCTGCCAGTTGGAGCCGGGCTTGATCAGCTTGAGCATGATCGGCAACAGATCGGGATCGGTGGGCATGCCCGACTCGACTCCCATCACGAAGTTGTACTCGGGGTGCGAGGCCAGGCCCGCGTCGCAGTACAGGCCCACGCAGCGCACGATGCCCACGTCGAAGCACTCGAACTCGGGGATCGAGCCCGCCGCCTTCATGGCCTTGAGGAACTTCTCGATCTTCTCGACGGTGTTGTCGAACATCATCGGCGGCCAGGCCCAGGTGCCGTCTTTCTTGACCTTGAGGTAGTTGAGCGAGCCGGCGTTGCAGGCCGCCATCTCTGGCTTGATGCGCTCGAGGCAGGCCAGGGGGCCCGAGATGTCGGGACCGATGGTGCCCGTCGTCATGTTGATGATCACGCCGGGGCACGCTTCGCGGATCGCCTGGGTGATGTCGCCGGCGACGTTGGGATCCCAGGTCGGCAGATGGCCGAGGCCAGGCGCGGGATTGCGGAAGTGCACGTGCATGACCGTCGCGCCCGCGTCGAACGCCTCCTTGGCGGCCTTGGCCATCTCTTCGGCCGTCACGGGAACCGGGTGCTGCTTCGGGTTCGTCAACACGCCCGTCAGGGCACAGGTCACGACAGCCTTTTCCATCCCATTCCTCCGTGTCTTCGCCGCGTAGAGAGCCGCTTCCAAGCAGACGAGGGAGCCTCCTCCGCTACGCAGCAGTATGTCCCTTCACCCCGCTCCGTCAATGAATGGGCATTCATTTTGTGCGTCAGCCGAGCTCGCGCACCACGGCCTCGGCGGCCTGCTTGGCTTCTGTGGGCAAGCGCTCGTACCCCGGGCCGAGGTCGGCGCTGAAGGCCACACGGTACTCGCTGTCGCGCTCTTTGTGCTCTTCGATCCACGCGCTGTGCAGGGGCAGGCCGAGCTTGAAGTCGGGGTGGGTCGCCGTCGCGATGGGGCCCTGTTCGAGCGCTTCGCCGTCGAACACGCACAGGCGCGACTGGGGCCCGTCGAGCCGCAGCGCGAGCACCCACATCTGATTCTGACGCTGCATGTCGCGCTTCGGGATGGCGAGCGGAGAGCCGAAGGCCTCGCCGTCCTTGAACGTGTAGCCACCCACGGCCTGCATGCGCTCGAGATCGATCAGATCGAGACAACCCGGGATCGTGAGCAGCGGGATGTCGTGGGCGGGCACGCTGCGGTAGGGGTGCTTTTCATAGAGCGCGAACGCCTCTTCGGTGACGAGCTCGGGATGATGTCCCGTGTAGAGGTGGAAGAGATGGGTGTGGCGTCGAATGTCCGTCGGCGCGTAGCTCTTCGCGTACAGGTTGTTGGTCCAGTGGCGATTCGGATCGCCCTGCAACACGCCGTCGCAGACGCGTCCCGTGCGCGTGTCGATCTGATAGCGGCCGAGCGGACACACATCCGTGGCTGAGGTGTACATGCCCACGAGCTGTTCTGGGATGGGTTCGCCCGTGAGCTCCGAGTAGTCGCCGGGCTTGAGCCAGCAGTTGATGTCGAAGGCGGGGGTGTGCTGCGCAAACAGAGTGATCAGGCCGTCGCCGTCTTCCCAGTCGCAAAATACGTGGTTGAGCTCGCGCTGCACCACCACTTCGACGCAGCGCACGCTCTCGACACCGGCCCTCAGATCGTTCTTGTTCACGATCCACAGCGGGCTGTTGGGGCGCTGGGGCAGCGTGCGCTTGCCATCGAAGGCTTGGCGGGGCTCGATGCGAAAGGCGCCCTGGGCGAGGATCAGGTAGTCGCGGGTCTGGCCGACCTCGTGCACGTACTGCTTGAGGCTGCTGTTCACGATGCGATGGAAGATGGGCGGGCCCTGGGTGTCCCAGCTCATCACACGCAGCGTGGCGGGTTCTTTGGAGCCCCAAGTGCCGGCGTAGTCGATGCCGTACACCATGTCGCGCTCGTGATCGTAGACCGGATGTGCCGTCGAGGCGATGGCCGGAAGCAGCGGATACTGGGTGCCCTCCTGCCAGCGCCTGCGCTCGCCGAGCAGCGTGAGAAACTCACCGCTCTTCGGATCGACCTCCACGGGTCTGCCGCCGTCCCAGCACAAGAGCAGCCGTCCCTTGAAGGGCAGCGGATTCGTATTGACCGCGTTGGTGAAGCCGTAGGGGCTCATCTCCGCGATCCACATGCGGTGAAACAGCTCGGGGGTGCGCTCGCGAAGGCGCGCATCAGGGGTGCGCACGGTGCTCGAACGAAAGGGCACGGTGCGCGATACCCCACCGAGTGGCACGCGCGCGAGCATCCCCGGGCCGAAAAAGATACCCGCACCCGGGCCGCGCGTGTCGGGCAGGATCCAGTATGCGGTTCCGTGTAGATCCTCGGGCCAATGGCCCTCGACGCGCAGGTCGAGGTTGAGCGGACCCTTGCCGTACAGGAATTCGCGGGGAAACGTCATCACCCGACTCTATCATCGCGAGCTTCGGGCTGTGTTAGCCTGGTCGCGAATGACCCATGCGGCTCAGGCAGCGCGTCGGGTGCTGTCGCACCTCTCGCAGCGCATCTTGCTCGAAGAGCACGTGGGCGCCGCGCGCGGACCTTGGCTTTCGGTGGGCGGCATGGGTGCGACACGCGGCCACGTGCACGTGCATACGGCCACAGGGCTCGACAAGGTCGTGTTTCTGACGCTCGAGGATGGCGAGCAACTCGACGCCGCGATGCTGATGGCCTTCGGTTCTTCCCACACGGCGCAGCCGCACCTCGTGCTCGACGTGGCGCGAGTGGCGCGACAGTACGCGGTGTTCGTCGACCTGTTGCCGCGCGTCGACCTCGCGGTGCACCCGTCCTACGTGCGCGAAATCTACGCGCCCCTCGATGCCGTGGTCGATGGGCTCGCGCGCCACCCACAGCTCGTGGCGTCGCCCGTGCCCCATTCGCTCAGGCCCTACGTGTCGCCGTGGATGACGGGCTTTCGCTGCTCCACCGAGCACCTACAGCAGCTCTTCGAGTTCGTCGCGCCCTACGTGAGCGGCTGGCTCGATCTCTTGATGCACGGCTTGCCGCCCGTGCGGCATACCACCCACGAGCTGTCGCGACGCGACATCCTGCACCGCGAAAACCTGTTCTCAGCCATCGCCGATCCGGTGTGGGACGTGCTCGACACGCTGATCGGCGAAGATAATGCGCAACGTGTGCTGTCGTTGCTTCACAGCCATGGCGCGCCGCCTTCGCCCTCGGGGCCGCCACCACCACCCATTCCGAGGCTGAGCCGGCGCCCTTCGGGTTGAGAGCAGCGCTGCGTGATGTGCGGTTGTTCCGGAGCCTCAACGCACGCGCGGCCTGGTATCGTCAGCGGCAGGGGGATTCATGTTCTACGGGCTCAGCCACGTCGATGTACCGGTTCGCGATCTCGAGCGCTCGCTCGCGCTGTATGTGGGCGTGCTCGACTTCAAGGTGAAGAAGAGAGCAGGGGGATGGGCCGACATCGACACCGGCACAGTCACGCTGCGCTTCGTCGAATCCGACAGGGTCGAGCGCTCGGTGTCCCTGCGCGTGGCTGTCTCGGACGTGCCCGCCGCGTACGACACGCTGCTGCAAAAGGGCGCGACGCCAGTCTATCAAGCCATGCACACACCCGAGCTCGAGCATGTGGCCGCGCTGCGCGATCCCGATGGCCACACGCTGATCGTGTGGCGTGAGCTCTCCGAAGACGAGTACGGATTCGATCCCGCGCTGCCGACCGAGATGCGCTGGAACGAGGAGGCCGACGCGCTGCTCAAGTCGCTCTTGCGCGCGGTCCCCTCGTTGTTTCGGGGGCTCGCGCGTCGCAAGGTCACCAAGAACGCGGAGTACCTGGCCCGCGACACGAACATCGTCACCAAGGAGCACGTCGTGCGCGCGTACATCTTGTCGAGCGCGAAGATCACGCGCTACCGCACGCGGCAGCCGCTGATCGA
>CAYNOM010000103.1:0-13291 GCA_964398415.1 uncultured Polyangiales bacterium
GAAGTTCGACTGACCACGCTGCATCCCGGAACGGATCTCTGATCCGCTGTACTAGTAGGGGGCCCAAGCCTTCCCGGGATTGCTCATCTGAGAAACGGAATGAGGTCTTGTCATTGAGCACCAGCACTTCCCGATGAGCCTGCGCACGCTCCACGGTTCGACGCTGGTGAGGCGCCAACACTGCGTCCGGCGCCACCGACTCATTGTTGAGCAGCCGGTAGCATCCCTCGAGCTCAGCATCTGTCTCCGTTACCTTCGGAACACTCCGGTCGGGCCCCTCGGCGAACCTTGCCGCTATCTGCTGCAACCGCTTCGTGCGGCGAACATCCCCCAGGTCAGCACCCGCGAACTCTTCGGCGACTGTCGGCAAGATCATGCCCGTCGTAGATCACGCACACGCGATTCATTCAACCGAAATTGTGCAGGATCATGAGACAGGAAGTCTTCCTCGGCTCGAGCTTTGCGGGCGCGCTCGTTTCTGCATCGATTCTCAACGGGAACCCACTCGCCTACGGCCCATCGCCTAGAAGCGTGCGCGTAGGGCGAGCGCGAGCGCGGGTGCCGTGGGCTCGTGCTTGAAGAAGACGAAGAGCTCGTCGACGGGCAGGGCCTTCATGCGCGCGTTCCAGGCGTCGAGGGCGGCTTCGTCATAGGCCGCACGTCTGAGCCGCACGTAGCCGAAAGCCGCCGTGCTCACGAAGGGCTGGTCGAGGCCGGGGTCGTCCTCGTCGCTGGGGTCCGTGTCCGAGAAGCACAGCCCCACACCATGCTCTCGCAGGCACGCGAAGATCGTCTCGTCGAACCAGCTGCGGTGCCTGAACTCCATCACTGCCTTCTGGCCCGACGGGAGTGTGGCGAAGAAGCGCTTGAGCCGCTCGTCGTCGCGACGCAGAAAGGGTGGAAGCTGGTACAGGATGGGTCCGAGCTTGGGTCCGAGCACCTGCGCGTTCTTCCACAGGTAGTCGACCGAGTCGGCGACGTCCTCGAGCTTCTGGCGATGGGTGATGCGCTGGGAGGCCTTCAGGGCGAAGCGGAAGTGCTCGGGGACCTGACTCCCCCAGCCCTCGAGCACGCTCGCCTTCGGCATGCGGTAGAAGGTGGCGTTGATCTCGACGGCCGCGAGCTCGGCTGCGTACAGCCGCAGCATGTCGGCGTCCTTGGTCCCCGCCGGATAGAAGGAGCCCTTCCACTCCTTGTAGCTGAACCCACTCGCGCCCACGTGAAGTTGCACCGGCGAACTATGCCAAGGCTGGTCCACACGGGCTATCTACAACTCGCCCTCGGCCGTGTGCCCGGTGCACAATGCGAAGCGCACGGGGTAGGGATGGCTGCTACCCTGCGGCACGCTGCTTTCGGCACGAGTGGGGCGGCGCTTGAATAGGTTGCATGGCTCGGGCGTCGTCAGCCCCGAGCGAAGGGAGAGCGAGATGATGCGTTGGATTCGCGCGCTGGTTGCCGTCGTGTTCCTGGCCGGAACGCTGGCCGCCCATGGCGCCCATGGCCAGGCGCAGGACGGCCTGACGACCGTCACGGTCAAGATCGTCGGTTTGAAGGGCAAGGACGGCGTCGCGCTCGTCACGCTCTACAACAGCGAAGACACCTGGCTCAAGATCCCCAAGGCCGTGCAGGTCGTGAAGGCCCAGATTACTGGCCCGAACCTCACCGTGACCTTCAAGGGAGTCAAGCCCGGCACCTACGGTGTCAGCGTCATTCACGACGCGAACAAGAACAACGAGATGGACATGCGTTGGTTCCCATTCCCGAAGCCCAAGGAAGGCGCCGCCGCGTCCAACGATCCGGTGGCGAAGATCGGGCCTCCGAAGTGGGAGGGAGCGAAGTTCACGGTCGGTGCCGAAGCGGTGACGGTCACGGCCACGCTCAAGTACTTCGACTGAAGGCTCGATAGAGGGGCTTTCGCGGGCCCACGAGTCGTCGCAAGCTTGCGGCGATGGCTTTACATCCCAAGCTCGAGCGCATCTTACCCCGCTTGCCCACGCTACCCCTCGAGCCCGAGCTCAGCGCCCTCCCGGTCGAGCGCGTGCGAAACGCGATGAATCTCTGCTCCTCGGCGCCGCCTCTCGAGATGGCGAACGTCGCCGACGGCCGCATGGACCTCATCGATCGCGCCCTCAGCTACCGTCTGTACCACCCCCAAGTCACGCCGAATGCGCCAGTGCTCGTGTACTTCCACGGCGGCGGCTTCGTGCTCGGCAGCCTCGATACCCACGATCACATCTGCCGCCGGCTCGCCCTCGATGCAGGCTGCGCCGTGCTGTCGGTCGACTACCGTCTGGCGCCGGAGTACCCCTTTCCCGCCGCGGCGCACGATGCCTACGACAGCGTGGCCTGGGTGGTCGACCACGCCTCCGAGCTCGGGCTCGATGCACGGCGCGTCGCAGTGGGCGGCGATAGCGCGGGTGGGGCCCTCTCCGCGGTGGCATGCCTGCTCGCGAGAGACCGCAAAGGTCCGCCCATTGCCCATCAGCTCTTGCTCTACCCCGTGATGGACGCGGCCTGCCAGACGCCGTCCTTCGATCTGCATGGGCGTGGCTACACGCTCACTTCCGACTTCATGCGCTGGCTCTGGCGCATCTATCTTGGGGGCCACGACGGTCGCTCGTGGCTGTCCTCGCCGCTGCGCGCCCCTCGTTTCGATGGCATGCCTTCGGCCACCGTGATCACGGCCGAGTACGACGTGCTGTGTGATGAGGGGCTCGATTATGTGCGCGCGCTGCGTGACGCGGAGGTCGACGTCGCTCACCTGCACGCCGACGATCTCGTGCATGGCTTTGCCGCCATGTGGCTCGCGCTCGAGCCCGCACGCGACATCCTGGCCTTCGCGGGACGCGAGCTCTCACGCGCGCTCAGAACGTGACGCCAGCAGACAGCGCCATGGGCCAACCAAGCCGACCGACCACGCTCACCGAGCGCCAGAAGTAGTAGCGCCCGCCGAAGCCGATGTTTGGAAACGTGCCGCGCCAGCCGCTGTCATCGATCAGCGCGGTAAGGCCGAGCTCGGGATAGAACACGAACTTGTCGCTGACGCCGAGCGTCCACTGCACCGTGGCTGTGGGCCATACGTCGATGGGGTTCGAGCCCTCGAAGGCCAAGAACACCACGTCGAGTCCCACGGAAATCGCGAGCTCGTCGCGCGCGTTGTAGATGACGCCGTCTTTGATCACCGGGATGTCGACGCGGCCGCCGACGCCTGCGCCGCCATCCCAGTTGAGCGTGCCGTGCCCCTGGAGGCGCACGGGCAGAAGGGGGCGGGTATCGGGGGTCGATTGGGCCGACGCGGCGCTCGAGAGCGCGAACACGAGGGCGGCGGGGAGAAACAAGAACGCACGCAACATCTCGAGCCAGGAGCCCTGAGCGCGCCGTTTCGACTCACCGCCTCGGTCGGTC
The DNA here is from genome assembly GCA_964398415.1 of uncultured Polyangiales bacterium. Taxonomy (GTDB): domain Bacteria; phylum Myxococcota_A; class Polyangia; order Polyangiales; family DASUME01; genus DASUME01. Next base: position 3,406 of record CAYNOM010000103.1, read on the forward strand.
ATCGATCATCAAGGAAGCACGCATCCTCCCGGGCAGCCAATAAAAGTGTGTCTTGGATGGCACGCCCCGTCCTAGGGATCGCACTGGCACAGCGTGACACAGCTTCAATGTGTTGAAAATACACGGTTTTCGTTGGGCACAAATGCTGCATGGAGATGAGGGTAGATGGCTGCGTATGGCCAGGAGGCTTTCATGAATCGGCGAGTCACTCAGTTCACACGCCTTTTGGGCACGGGCATCCTGATGGGTGCTGCGGCCTGCCTGGGCGGCAACGGCGACGGCACCCCAGGGCAAAACCCCATGAACCCGGATGACCTCCGGGGAGACGTGAGCTCGGCCCTGCTGAAGGCCGAAGACTGTCCCGACCTGCTCACGAAGATTCAGGACGATGCGGCGATGAAGGTCCAGCTCGCCGCGCTGCGGGCGAAGATCGATCTTCGGCGTTCGAGCGCGGATGGTGGCGGCAACACCGGCGGTAACACCGGTGGCGGGGGCTTTGCCGATGCCGGTGTGGCGGTTGACTCACCGGGCAGCGCCGGCTCGGGAACGGGCGGCACATCAGGCGGTGGCGAAGACTTCGGCGGCAACTCCGGTGGTGCCGCGCCCCCATCGGCGCCGGTCAGCGACTCGGACGGTAGCTCCGGCGAGTCGGCAGGCGGTGGCAATCAGGGCGGTGGAACGCGTGGCCCCACGGGCGCGTCCGACACCAACACGCAGGTGGAAGGCGTCGACGAGGCCGACTTCGTGAAGGTCGTGCAAAAGGGCGAGCGCATGTTCGTGCTGCACGGCTCGAGTCTGTTTGCGCTCGATAGCTGGCCGGCCGCCGAGACCAAGCTGAGCGGTGAGTCGCTCAAGGTGGAGGGCAGCCCCTCGGAGATGTTCGTCACGGCCGACGGCAAGCGCGCAGTGATCTTCTCCAGCGTCTACAGCTACGGCGGAGGCTACGGAGGGTACGGCCCCGAGTACGGCGACTGCTACGGCTGCGGCTACGGCGGCACCACCTTCACGAAGGTCACCATCGCGGACGTGTCCACGACGAAGCCGAGCGCCTTGCGTGAGCTCTACTACGAGGGCAGCTACCTGTCGTCGCGGCGCTACGAGAGCGACAGTGGCAACGTGGTGCGCGCGGTGTTCCAGGGCTACTCGCGCCACGGCAACCTCTTCTATCCGCAGGTCGAGTATTACGACGCCTGGGGTCGGCGCTATTCGAACGAGGTGATCGACGGTCAGCTCGACGAGTGGGTGGCGCGCTCCACGGCGTCCATTCGCGCGACCAAGCTCGAAGACTGGCTTCCAGTCGCGCAAGAAGCGGTGGCGGGCAAGATCGTCGACGTCGCGCCGGCTTGCGACTCGTTCTACATGCCGCCTGCGGGCTTGAGCGACTACGGCCTCACGCACGTGCTCTCCGTCGACATCGACAAGGCCGACGCCAAGGTGGGCGGGGTGACGATCATGGGCGCGGCGAGCACCGTGTACTCGAACACCGAGCACCTGGTCCTCGCGCAGCCCGACTATCGCTGGGGTGCGATCGACTTCGGCATCTCCGACCAGCAGCGTACGGCGTTGCACATGTTCGGCCTCACGGGAGCGAGCACCGATTACCTTGCCTCGGGTTGGGTGTCGGGCCACGTGCCGTCGACCAACAGTCAGTTCGCCATCGACGAAAAGGACGGCGCGATTCGCGTCGCCACCACGGGCTGGGTGCGTGACAACCCCGACGCCAAGCCCGAAGAGGACGCCTTCTGGCGGCAGCACCCCGAAAACTACGTCTTCGCCGCGCGCCCCAACGACAACAAGGTGCTCGCTATCGTGGGCAAGTCCGACAAGCTCGGCAAGCCCAATGAGATCATCCGCGCCGCACGCTTCGTCGGCGACCGCGGCTACGTGGTGACCGCCGTCCAGACCGATCCGCTCTACGTGCTCGACGTCAAGGATCCCACGAAGATCAGCGTGCTCGGCGAGATCGAGATCCCGGGCTTCAGCGAGTACGTGCATCCCCTCGACGACAACCACCTCATCACGGTGGGCCAGAACGCGTCCAACTGGGGCATCCAACTACAGTTGTTCGACGTGACCGACCCCAAGAACATCCCCCAGCCCAAGGTGCTCGACTTCGGCGATGGCTCTTCGAGCGAGGCCAGCTACCAGCACAAGGCCTTCACGTTCTACGACAAGCTCGGTCTGCTCGCGGTGCCGCTCTATCGCTGGAACTACAACTACAGCAGCACGCTTCAGGTGATCAAGGTCGACGCTGCGAAGGGCTTCACCGCGCTCGGCGAGGTTGATCACACGAGCATGTTCGCCCAGCAGAGTTGCGGCAGGTGCGATGAGACGGGCTGCTACGACTACTACTGCGCCTATGCCCCCGAGATGCGCCGTGGTCACTTCGTCGAAGGCGACGATGCGACGTTCGTCTACTCGTTCTCCTACGCCGGCGTGAAGGTCAACAGCCTCTCGAACCTGAGCTCGGCGCTGGCCACCGTGCTGTTTCCGCAGCCCCAGTGGAACAACAACCCCTGGTACGAGGGCCTTGGCGGCGGCGACAGCACCGGTGGCGGTGGCAGCGTCGGCGGGTCGAACACTGGTGGCTGGGGCGGCGAGCCCGGTCGTCCTCCTTCCGTCGACCCCGCCTGGCCAGCGGACGCTGGCGTGGACATCGGTGAAGCCTGGGATGCCGGCTCGCCCGTGTCCGACGCAGACGGCGGCGCGGCCATGACGCCCTGAGCTTTGCTTGTGATCCTCCCCCGAAGGTCCGGGCCGTGCTCGGGCCTTCGCCTAATTCTGCAATCGCTTGCGGTGGGTGAGCTCACCGGCCAGGCTGCGCGGCATGTTTCGAGCCCTGGTCTGCGCCATCGGCTTTCTCACGCGGCTGCCCGTGCCTGCGCTCGCGGTCGACGAGCGAGACGTAGCGCGCGGAGCGGGCTTTTTCGCGTGGGTTGGCGTGGCCATCGCGGCTGTGCTCTGGGTGATGTCGCGGGCCCTCTCACCGCTCGGCCCTGCGCTCAGTGCGCTGTGTTTGGTTGCGCTGTGGGCCTTCGTCACGGGTGGTCTGCACCTCGATGGCCTCGCCGATACAGTCGACGGTTTGAGCGGCGGCCGCGGTGACCGCGAGCGAACCCTGCGCATCATGCGCGACAGTCGCATCGGTGCCCATGGCGCGGTGGCGCTCATGCTCCTGCTCGGGCTCAAGTCGGTGGCTCTCGCGCGTCTGCTCGAAAGTGGCTCGATCGCGTGGTTGATGGCGCCCGTGATCGCGCGCCTGATGACCACGATCTTGCTCGCCAGCTTCTCCTACGCGCGCGCGCAAGGGCTCGGGAGCGCCTTTGCCGAACGGGTCGGCGTGCGAGAGGTGGCCCTCGGCGCCCTCACACTCGTGGGTCTGCAGGTTTTCTTCGGCGCGGTTTGGTGGATCCCCGCGGGCGTCGGAGCGCTCACGGCCCTGGGCTTCGCGCTGCGGGCCATCGCCCGCAGCCTACTCGGAGGGATGACGGGTGACGTTCACGGCGCCGCGCTCGAGGCGACAGAAGTAGCGGTGTTGCTCGCGGCGTGTTGGCCCACGCCCTTTCGTTGACACGTGGGAGAGACGAACATGCAAAAGCGCGTGGTGTTGGTGGGCGGGGGCGTGCGGTCCGGTAAGAGTGCTTTTGCCCTGGTGCGTGCACGACAGCTCGGAGAGCGTCGGGCCTTCATCGCGACGGGGGAGGCACGCGACGCCGAGATGCGCGAGCGCGTGCGCCGCCACCGCGAAGAGCGCGGCGCAGACTTCGAAACCCACGAAGTGCCAGAGGAGGTGGAGCGCGTGTTGTCGGGGCTCGACGCAGATGTGGTCGTGATCGACTGCCTCACCCTGTGGCTCTCGAACCTGTTGATCGCGGGCGAGGGCGAGGATGCCGCGCTCGAGCAGCGCATGCGCGCCTTCGCGTCCCAGCTCGCTCGACGCGCGCATCACGTCATCGTCGTCACCAACGAGGTGGGCCTCGGCATCGTCCCGGACAACGCCCTCGCACGACGCTTTCGAGATCTCACCGGGCGCGCCCATCAGGAGATCGGTCGCATCGCCGACGAGGTGTACTTCGGCGCCATGGGGCAGCTCTTGCGGCTCAAGCCTGCACCGGTCGAAGCTGTGGTGCTCGATCCCGATTGAGCCGCCTTGAATGACCTCGTGACCCTGATAGACCGCCCGCCGTATGGCGTTTCACAGTACGCGCGCCTGCATCGAGGCCCTCGAGCGCGCCGGGCAGCTCGTACGTATCGAGCAGGAGATCGATCCCCATCTCGAGGCCGCTGAGATCCAGCGCCGCGTGTACGAAGTGGGCGGTCCCGCGATCCTGTTTGCGCGCGTCAAGGGCAGCCCCTTCGCCATGGCGTCGAACCTGTTCGGCAGCATGGAGCGCGCTCGCATCCTGTTCGCCGATTCGCTCGAGGCCGTGCGGCGCGTGGTCGAGCTCAAGGTCGACCCGACCCAGCTCCTGCGACGTCCGTTGCGCTATGTGGGAGCGCCCTTTACCGCGCTGAACATGTTGCCCCGCACGGTGAGCTCGGGCCCCGTGCTCTTCTCCAAGACGAAGCTCTCGGCGCTGCCGCAGGTGAAGAGCTGGCCCGACGACGGCGGCGCTTTCATCACGCTGCCGCAGGTCTACACCGAAGACCCGGAGCGTCCCGTGCCCATGCGCTCGAACCTGGGCATGTATCGGGTGCAGCTCTCGGGCAACGACTACGAGCCCGATCGCGAGGTGGGGCTTCACTACCAGATCCATCGCGGCATCGGCGTGCACCACCAGGCGGCGATCCATCGCGGTGAGAAGCTTCGCGTGAGCATCTTCGTAGGCGGTCCGCCCGCCATGACGCTTGCGGCCGTGATGCCGCTGCCCGAGGGCTTGACCGAGCTCGCGTTCGCAGGCGCGCTCGCACGCCGACGCGTGCGGCTCGCGCGGGTGGGGGGGCACCGCGTGCACGTGGACGCAGACTTCTGCATCACGGGCACCATCGATCCCCACACCACGAAGCCCGAGGGGCCCTTCGGGGATCACCTCGGCTATTACAGCCTGCAGCACGACTTCCCGGTGCTGCGCGTCGAGCAGGTGTTTCATCGCAGGGACGCGATTTGGCCTTTCACAGTCGTGGGACGCCCGCCGCAGGAAGACACCGTGTTCGGCGAGCTGATTCACGAGCTCACGGGCCCTGTGATTCCGACGGTGCTGCCGGGAATCAAGGCCGTGCACGCGGTGGATGCGAGCGGCGTCCATCCGCTGCTCCTGGCCATCGGCAGCGAGCGCTACGTGCCCTATCGCGAGCGCCGTGAGCCCCAGGAGCTGTTGACGCAGGCCAACGCGATCCTTGGACAGGGGCAGATGTCGCTGGCGAAGTACGTGCTGATCGCCGCCACCGAAGATGATCCGTCCCTCGACATCCACGACATCGAGGCGGTGTTTCGGCACGTGCTCGAGCGCTTCGACCCGCGACGTGATCTGCACTTCCAGACGCGCACCACTATCGACACCCTCGACTACTCCGGGCACGGCTTGAACCAAGGCAGCAAGCTCGTCGTCGCCGCGGTGGGCAAGCCCCTGCGCGAGCTGCCGGCGACGCTGCCCTCTGGGCTGCGTTTGCCCGAGGGGTTCGCGGAGCCGCGCGTGTGCATGCCCGGCGTTTTGTGTGTGCGCGCGCCTCGGCACGACGCTCAGGCCGATGGTCGAGATCAGGAGCTCGGTCGCTTCTGCGCGAGCTTCGATGCCCATGCGCCGATCAACGCGTTCCCGCTCATCTTGCTCGTCGACGACAGCGAATTCACCGCGCGCACGCAGAACAATTGGCTGTGGGTCGCGTTCACACGCACAAATCCCGCCGTCGACGTCGACGGCATCGGGGCCTTCGTCGAGCACAAACATTGGGGGTGTAGCGGCTCGGTCGTGCTCGACGCGCGCCGAAAGCCCCATCACGCCCCACCGCTCATCGAAGACCCGGCGATCACGGCGCGCGTCAACGCGCTGGCTGTTAGGGGCGGACCCCTGCACGGCATTCTTTGAGTGGGAGGAGAAGATGTCCGAGCACAAGACATGGCTGTGCTGGAGGCTCGAGACCGAGACCTTCGACTACGCCACCTACAATCGAGAGCACGACGTTCGCTTCGAGGGCGGAGTGTCCCTGCGCGCTTCGTCCGCGGCGCAGTTTCTGGGGAGGGCTGAGCTGCCGAACCCCGAGGACTTGCTGGTGGCTGCCCTCTCGAGCTGTCACATGCTCACGTTTCTCGCGATCGCTTCGAAGCGCGGGTTCTGCGTCGAGCGCTACGACGATGCTGCGGTGGGCTTTCTCGAGAAGAACGCGAAGGGCAAGCTGGCGGTGACTCGCGTCGTGCTCAGGCCACACGTCGTGTTTCGGGGCCAAGAGCCCGAGGCTGCCACGCTCACCCGCATGCACGAGAGCAGCCATCGTGAGTGCTTCATCGCAAGCTCGGTGCTGACCGAGATCACGATCGAGCCCAGCTGAGGCGCGCGGAGGAGCGTTCATGGCCGAGGCGCGCGTACTGATGATACAGGGCACCGGCTCGGACGTGGGCAAGTCGGTGCTCGTCGCGGGGCTGTGCCGGGTGTGCGTGCGGCGCGGCATTCGGGTGATCCCGTTCAAGCCGCAGAACATGTCGAACAACGCCGCGGTGGCCGAGGAGGGCGGCGAGATAGGTCGCGCGCAAGCGCTGCAGGCGCGTGCTGCTGGGCTCGTGCCCTCGGTGCACATGAACCCCGTGTTGCTCAAGCCCGAGAGCGACCGCCGCACGCAGGTCGTCGTGCAGGGGCGGGTGCACGGACGACTCGAGGCGAAGGATTTTCTCACCGGGCGCGGCTCGCTCCTGCCTAAGGTGATGGAGAGCTTTGCGCTGCTGAAAGAGCGCGCCGAGCTCGTGCTCGTGGAGGGGGCCGGCAGCGCTTCGGAGGTGAACCTGCGCGAGCGCGACATCGCCAACATGGGCTTTGCGCGCGCGGCCCACGCGCCCGTGGTGATCGCGGGCGACATCGATCGTGGGGGTGTGATCGCGAGCCTCGTCGGCACCCACGCCGTGCTCGACCCGGATGATCGCGCCCTCGTGCGCGGCTTTCTCGTCAACAAGCTGCGCGGTGAGCCGCGCCTGTTCGACGCGGGCGTACGCGCCATCGAGGCCCACACGGGCTGGCGCTCGTTCGGGGTGCTGCCTTGGGTGCGCGCGTGCTCGCTCTTGCCGGCTGAGGATGCGGTCGTCCTCGAGCGCGATGCGGGCCAGGAGGCTCGCACCGATCGACTGCTCGTGGCCGTGCCGATGCTCTCACGCATCTCCAATTTCGACGATCTCGACCCACTCGCGGCCGAGCCTGGGGTCGAGGTGGTGATGGTGCCGCCCGGCAGAGTGATCCCGGCCGAGGCCAAGCTCGTCGTCTTGCCGGGCACGAAGGCCACGCTCGCCGATCTCGATTTTCTACGCGCGCAGGGCTGGGACATCGACCTCGCCGCCCACGTTCGGCGCGGGGGCCACGTGCTCGGGCTGTGCGGTGGATATCAGCTCCTCGGGAACACCATCGCCGATCCCCACGGAGTGGAGGGGCCCCCAGAGCAGCGCGCGGGCCTCGGCCTACTCGACGTGTACACGAAGCTCGGGCCAGACAAGCGCCTGCACCGAGTGACGGGCCGCCATCTCGACTCGGGCACGCATGTCACCGGCTACGAGATCCACGTGGGAGAGACCACGGGCCCCGACTGCGAGCGTCCCATGTTCGAGCTCGATGGCTCGCGCCTCGATGGAGCCACGTCGCGTGACGGACGCGTGCTCGGAAGCTACGTGCACGGCCTCTTCGAGAGCGACGACTTCCGTCGACGCTTTCTCGCGCGCTTCGATCGCGTGCAGGTCGACTCGCGCGCCTTCGCCGAGCGCGTGGAGAGCGCGCTCGATGCGCTGGCGTCGGCCATGGAAGAACACTTGGATATCGACGCGCTGCTCTCCGTGGCCCGGTAGGGGCTTGGACGCGCGGATGATTGCGCTCAGATGACTGTGATGAAGCCGCAATAGCCGCCCAGACACTGGCGCGCCGGCTCGCCGTCGTTGCTGGGGTCGCTGTCGTCACCGGGCTGGCAGCAATCGCTGTCCTCGTTGCAGCGCTCGTTGACGGCGGCGCAGCGCGCTGGCGGTTCGGCGACACAGCTTCCTGCGCCGGAGCTCGCCTCGGTGTCGCAGTAGCCACCGCAGCAATCGAGACCGCTCGCGCAGCTCGAGCCCGTGGATCGGCATGGATTGAGCGCGGAAAACGCACGCACGTTGCCGGTCTCGCCCTGACCCTCCAGGTAAAACGCTGGGGCGCTCGGATCGACCAAGGGAGAGAGCGCACCGGACGCATCCTTGGAGCGCGGCGCGATGGCCGAGACCCAGATGCGCTTGCGCGTTGCGCGAAGGGCGCTTCCGCCGGGGGTGCCGGATGGTGCCGCCCCGCCAGCGCTCAGGTCGGCGTGGCCGAAGTCGCGCGTCGAGGTCCAGAACACCCAGAAGTAGCCGCCCACTTGGACAGGGAGGACGGTCGGGTAATAGTTTGCCAGGCTATCGCCCGGTGCGAGGCCACGGTTTGCGTTGTCGAGGCGCACGCGCTCGAGCGTGTGCGTGTCGACGTACCAAAGCTCGCTCTTCGAAGGCTCGTCACGACCGGGCAATGCGGTCGCGAAGTCGGGCTCACTGATCAGCGCGAACACGACGCCGTTGCCGTCGGGCGTGAAGAACGGCCACGCCGGGTAGCAGGGACCTGTGCACGTGCCCGGATTGAGCGCGGCGGTGTTGCCGGGCGTCCCCGGGAGTGAGGGGTTTTTCGCCCCGTCCTTGCAGCCCCCGACGCCGGTCGGCAGGGGCCCCCCGAGCGTGGCGGTGGGGGCATAGGGCAGGCTCGGCTCGGGACCGAGGCGTGACACCAAGACGCGCAGCTCGGAGAACGCGGCGCGACCCGCATCGTACCGCATCATCGCGAGCTCGCGCCGATCGGTGCCCCCTTTGCCATCGGGTTTGGCGTGGTTGAAGACGATGTGGTCGCCCTCTGGAGAAAACTGGGGCATCCACATGTACCAGTCACTTCTCAGGCCCGTGGCAGACAATACCTTCCCGCTCGCGGCGTCGAGGAGTCGCGCCACATCGGGTCCCTCCACGAGAGGCATGTTGTTCCTTGCTCGCGGAAACGAGTCGGCGCCAGCGGTGCATTGCGGGTTGCCCATCGCTAGCATTCGCGAGCCATCCGGCGTCAGGGCCCCAAACGTAGCGTTGTTCAGCTCTGCCATGGTGGGCGGCTGCGTCGCGGTCGTGATCGCATGGGACTCAGTAAGGAACGTCTTGCTGAGATAGTCGTGGGTGTTCGCCACGATCGTGGAACCATTGAAAGAGACCGAGTGGCAAGACTTGCACGGCCCAACCAGCGGTGCGGCCGCGCCAGCGTAACTCGCGTAGATCTCGGGCGCGGGCTTGCCGAGCGTCAAGCGCATGACTGCCCCCTGTCCGCCAAGGTCGGGGTGGTTGTACGTGTTGTAGTAGATGGCCCCGGTCATGACGCCGCGGGCAATGCGAACGTGCAGCTTGCAGCTGCTTACGTTGCCGGAGCTCAGCACGTTGAGCGTGACCTCGAGGCGCCCATCCCTGGCGCGGCGAGCGATTTCGTTCCACGACTCTTGCTTGATGCGCATCTGCCCCGGATTGCTCGCGCCGGTGGCGGCTTCGTAGTCGACCTGGTCAGAGCCCTCGTAGCGAACCCGCACGTAGCTCGCCTCGGACGCACCCGACCACATGATCGCAGGCGACAGGAGCCCTTGAGGAAAGACCGTATCCTCGTACGGATACAGTACCTTGGAGCTGCACGTGTCCGATCCCTGCTTGAGACGGTCTATGGTGGCCGCG
>CAYNOM010000104.1:0-4676 GCA_964398415.1 uncultured Polyangiales bacterium
GCTTCCTGCGGGATGTCGCCGTGATGCAGAACGGCACCCGCAGCTAGGACCCGCGTGCCAAGCCAAGCGTCTCCGTACTCGAGCTCGAGGAACTGAACCGCGGTCGCGAGCTTGTCTTGAGCCGCAAACGAGATGGGCGTCGGCAACGTCAGCGGGTGCTCAAGCTGCTCAACCAGCTCTTCGGCCAGACCAACCGCGCCTTGGTCCCCACGCTTGTTCGCGGCGAACACTGCCGACGCCCCCATGGATAGCGCCTTTCTCGCGGCGGCGATGGCTTGAGTCTTCATCGAGGCGAAGCTGTAGGTGTTCTTTCGTCCAGTGTCTGGGTTCTGGTATTCAAAGTCCGTGCGAGCCAGGAATGCCTGCACGACGAACCGCGTAGGCATCGGCTCGTGCGGATGCATGTCGAGCGCGACGTTGGTGTTGGCGCCTTTCCCATTCGCGCGGAGCACCGCGTACTCGGCAATAGCGGGGCGGTAGTCGCTACGCACGACGCCGTCCGCGGTGCCGCCAAGCCAAGCGTTGATCTCCTCGATGTTGGGAACGATGGCCGACACGAAGACGAAGCGCGGGGCACCGCTCTCGCGCGCCCTCATCCTTGCGAGGAGAAGCTCGAGGCCCACGCCCCGCCCGACGCCGTCCAGGAGGTGGCCTTCATCACAGATGACCAAAGAGATCCTGCGGAAAAAGTCGCCGCCCGCACCCAGCAGTTCCGAGAGCGCCTCGGGCGTCGCTACGACGACACGCGTGTCGTCGAGGTCTCGAACCTCATCGCCCGTGGGGACCGTTCCGCCGTACGCGCACCGAGCCCGAATACCCAGGTCGTTGAGTCGCTTGACGACGCTGCCCCTCAGCTCCGAGGCCAGGGAGCGGTACGGCACCAACACGATCGCAACGTCGGCCTCGGTCGTCTTTGCGTGCCAGTACAGGAGCGTTTCGCAGAGGGCCGTCTTGCCGGCGCCCGTGGGCATCTGCAGCGAGAATGTCTCGCTGCGTTCGAGGAGGCCTCGCCTCAGGGCTTCGATCTGGGAAGGAAAAAATTCCCAGGAACGGCGGCTAAGTAGCGAGCCTACGAACGGCGTCCAGAAGTCGGTCTCCCCTCGCGGGAGTACGGCACGCACGTTGGTGGCCAAAAACCGGTTGACGAGCTGCTCGAAGAGCCGCGCGGGAATCCATGCGTCAGGGCCCAGGTTGAGGGCTTCCTTTGCCCGCCCAGCCGCGTTGGTGCCGATGGCGGCCAACGTCGGCATGTCCCCGCGCCGAAGGGCCCCGAGGAGCTGCCCGCCAACCTGTGACGTCATCGTGCTCGGTCGCGCGATGAGGTCGAAGCAGGCGCGATATGCTTCGGCGTCAGCTGCTACTGGAGCCGCGTCTCGAATCGTAAGTAGAAGGCGGCAGACGCGAAGAGCGTTGCTTCGGACGTCGCGATGCCGACACGACGAAGCCGCTCGTCCTGCCCCGCTGAGAGCGGCGCCAGGGCGTTGCCCAAGCGCGCCCACCCCGCCGCATCCTCGGAGCCGCTCCGCATTCGATCGAAGAGCTCTCCGACGAGCGCCAGGTAGTAGTCGTCCATCCGCGTGCGGACGTGCGCAAGCTCGAGCGACGACTGCTCGACGTTGAAGTGTTCGAGATGTCGAAGCGCATCGGCATCACCGATCCAGCGCGCGAGCGAGGCTCTCATTTCGCAGGCACCTCGCAGGCTGGAGCAGGGACAGAGTTGGGAGGCCGTTCTTGCGGAACCGCCTTCTTCGCCGCGTCGAAGACCGCCGAGTAGGTCTTCTTCAAGTCGGGAACAGCAATGACGACGACGGTGTAATCTGACGCCTCGGATGTGGGCGCGTGCTGCAGCTCACCGTCGACAAGCGACTTGCATACCACCGCGACAGCTCGAAACCGCTTCTTCGCTTCTGGGTGTTCGTTCGCGTTGATGAAGCGTTCGAGGTGAGCGACCTCGACGTCGCCGAGCGACTCGACGAGAGCACGTTCGCGGAGCCATACGAGCGTGCGGGCCAGGCGGCTCGTTCGATCCCTGGCGCCGTCGTCGATCGCGGCGTTGATAGGGTTGAACTTGCTCTTCGTCGACTTCGTCTTCACCTCTGAGCAGAGCAAAACGTCCTGGTCACTCGCCTGCGGCCAGGAGGGTAGAACGAAGTGCAGCACGTCGGAGTGCGGCGCGGGCTTTTTGCGGTCCTGCTTGAGGCGCCACTTCTTGGGTCCGAATGCCGCTGCTGGATGCTCCTTGGCGCTCTGGTACAGGTAGACGAGGATCTCGCCGAAGTCGCCCGCCATCGTCGCACCTGCGTCCGGCATGCGCGCCGCGATGATCTCGGCCTTGTTGACGCCAAGCTCGCTCGCGCGCGCATTGACGATCGAGTCGCTCACGTAGCAGCGCCGTACCGCGAGGCCGAGCGTGTCTGCCCACGACTTCGCGTGCTCGTCGCTGACTCGCACGAGCACGTAGGGCTGCTCTTGGTCGTGAGGGAACCAGGGGGTCGCGCGTGCGAAGTCGAAGCCGAGGTCGTCGCTCACGACTTCCTTACCCCCGCGGCCGGATTGCTTCCGCGACGCCTCTTGGCCGGGCGGCTTGCCAACACGACGCCAGCAACTCGTTCCAACTGCTCGAGCCCCTGGATGAGTGTTGCGTGCTCCTCAGTTCGAGCGGCGTCATCCCAGACGAACGCGATCATGCGCTCGACGGACCACCCCTGGGGGAAGTCGCCGGCGGCGTCCTCGGAGAGCTGCAGGAGACCGGCGTACCGTCGGTTGCACGCGTCAGCACCTTCGTGCCAGTCGCGCCGACGAGCATGTCGCGGCCGGAGAGCGCCACCATCAACCCGCGCTCCGGCGCGTAGGCGCCCTTTAGGAAAGCCGCGCACCAGCGGCCGCTCGCGAGTGACCATCTGTCGAAGCAGCGCCTCGCGCCACAGATGACACGCTAAGTTCGAGTCTTTGCGCAGCGATACGGCCTTGTTCTTCTCGCTCAGCCGCGGGGCACCAACGAGGATGGGGGCCACGAGGATCTCGTCGCGTTCGGCGCGGAGAACGTGGGGCGCACCGTGCTTGCGCCGCAGCTCCGTGAGATCGTTCGAGCGTGGGAGCACATCCACATCGACGGCTGCATCGCCGAAGTCAAGGGTGGCGGCGTTGAGGAGGAAGTCGCTCCCGAAGGTGTCGTCCGCGTCCATGGTCTCGCGCTGAGCTGCTTCGATAAGGCGAGCTCCCGCCATCATTTGCCTGCCCCTGCGGCGGGCGCAAGGCCCACATCTTTGAACTGCCCGTGCAGCGCGATGAGGATCTCGGCGTCGAGGGCGGCATACTTTAACTGGTCGGCATCGAGCGGGCGGCGGCTCCAGTTGGATGTCTGCGAGGATTTGTCGAGGACGATGCCCAGCTCGCGTTCGCAGACCATCGCGAGGCTGTGCCCTCCGAGCGCGTCGACTCCACGCGCACGTCGCGAGGCCTCCAAGGTGTCGAAGACGCCGTCAAGAGCGACGCCGTTGGCCGCGAGAACACGACGTTCGAACTGAGCGTTATGGATCACCTTCAACGGCGTCGCCCCACTGAGGATGTCGACGATGGGCTCCAGGTCGCCGACGGCAAGCGGGTCGATCAGGAACGTCCGCGTCCGCGTCGCAATCTGGACGAGGCAGAGCGTGCCGAAGTCGAGCGTGGTCTCAACATCCAAGCCAATTACGTCGACAGCGCGCAGCTGCTCGGCGACGTCGCGGAGTGCCGCCGGCGTGTCCACCCACTGAACCTCGTTCTTCGGCTCGGCCGCGGCCCCCGGCGCGACGGGCACTGTGAAGTCGAGTGGCAGCGGTCCAGAAGCCTCGGCGTCCACAAGGCGCACACCAGTCGGACGAGCGGCGATGCGCGTCCCATTCACTTTCACGGTGGCGAGGAAGCGCAGCGCGCCGGACTGGTCGAGGAGCCGCTCCGAAAGCAGTCGGTCCTCGGCGTCCTCCGGCAGGCACGGCTGGAACTTGCTGAGCATTCCACGCGCCATGTCCCGGGCGGCGCTCGCAGCGACGCGCTCCCAGTTCATGCCGGCGAGCGAGCGAATCGCGTCCCCGGCTGCTGTGAATGCGATGTCCTTGCAGCGCAGCGACAGATTGCCGGCGACCCACTTCTTGCCCGTGCTCTGCTCCAGGCCAGCTGCGAGCAGGCGGTTGACGGCGCCGCCTGCGAACGTGTGCCACTGGACGCCGTCGGGATGCTCCTCCAGAGGCGCGGTGCCTTGTTCGAGCAGGCCGTCATAGCTGTCCCGCATCGATGCGAGCTCGGCGGCGGCCACCTTCGTGAGCCACGCGCCCTCCTGCTTCTCATGAAGCAGTACATCGAGCATCGCTCGGCAGAGCGGGCCCGAGAGCACACCGGGCAGGCCGAGCCAGCTGGGCACACGTCCGTGCTCGGCGGGGCGAACGTGGAGAACACCCTTGCTGAACTCGATCTGCCCGACCTCCCACGCACGTCCGGAGAGCCGGAAGCAGAGGGGCCCCTTGCTGGCGTCGTGCATCGTGACGAATGACGCCTGGATGTAGCCGACGTCTTCCTTGCCGTGCTGCACGCGCATCACTGGCGGCGCAGTGAACACGGCGTACAGCTCGAAGAAGTTCTTCCGGCCGTACAGCTTCTCGCCGCGCGTTCCGAGCGACAGGAGCCCGTCGGCCTCGTAG
>CAYNOM010000104.1:4686-11653 GCA_964398415.1 uncultured Polyangiales bacterium
CGCTGGAGCATCGTGTCGACGAGCTCCTGCACGCGCTCGGCTCGCACCGACGAGAACGGATACGCCGCTTCGACCCACGGCATCAGCGTGTACCGCGAGATGCCGCCTTCCTGAAGGATGAGCGCCATCACTTGGTGCGCGAGCACGTGCATCGCGTGGGCGGCGGGCGTGACGTCCTCGACCCAGCCCGCCTCCGCGAGACGCAGGAGCGCGACCGACTGAAGAAGCGACTCAGGGCTGACGCAGAAGAACGTGCAGTTGGCGCGTGTGTTCGCGCGCCGGCCCGTCCGTCCGAGGCGCTGAAGGAACGAGGCTACCGAGGCGGGCGCGTCTACCTGGATGACCTGATCGAGATCGCCGACGTCGATGCCCAGCTCCATCGTCGAAGTGCAGACGATGGCGGTATTCTGGCCCTTGGCGAACTGCTCCTCGGCCAGCGTGCGGTCCGCGCGGCTCACCGAGCTGTGGTGGATGAAGACCTCGACGGCGGTGCCTGCGAGCGCGTGAGCGACCTTCTCGGCCTTGCTGCGGCTCTCGACGAACACGAGGCTCTTCTTCCCGCGCGCGATCTGTCCGATGGCCGCCGCAGCCTCGCTGATGTCCGCACACATCTCGAGGCGCAGGTCACGCTGGGCCTTGGGCTTCGGCGGATCCACGAGGCGGAACGGGCGCGTGCTGGATCCCTGCAACCACTCGCCTATGACGTGTGGGTTGCCGACGGTCGCCGAGAGGCCGATACGCTGGATGTCCCGCCCGGTCATCGTCACGAGGCGCTCGAGCAGGCTCGCGAGGTGCGCACCGCGGTCGTCGGCAGCGAACGCATGGACCTCGTCGATGATGACCGCCGACAGCCCCGAGAAGAGCGCCTTCGCGTCGGTGCGCTCGGAGATCATCATGACCTCCAGCGACTCGGGCGTGGTCATGAGGATGTGCGCTGGCGTTTCGCGAAACTTCTTCTTTCGCGAGTCGGCGACTTCGCCGTGCCACTTGAAGACCTCGAGCCCCACCATGCGCGCGTACGACGTGAGCCGGTCCTCTTGGTTGTTGAGGAGCGCGCGGATGGGGCACACGTAGAGCACCGAAACCGGCTTCAGTTCCTCGGTCAGGATGCGCGACAGCACCGGGAAGATGGACGCCTCGGTCTTTCCTCCCGCGGTCGGTGCGAGCACCACCGCATTGCAGCCGTCGAGGATCGCGTCGATCGTCAGCTCCTGGACAGCACGAAGCGAGCGCCATCCCAGGTCGTGGATGATCGCGTGCTGCAGGTGCGGATGCAGGCGCTCGAGTCCGGCCATCGTTATCCGTCCAGCCGTTTCCGCTTCGGCGTGGGCTCCGAGGCGTCGTCTGCGTCGCTCTCCTCCGCGGCTTCCTCTTCGGCGGGCTCCTCGACGGGCCGACCGTGCTTGGCCGCCAGCTCCTCGGGCGTGAGCTTGCCGTCGTCGAGCTCCAGCTTGTAGTGCTCGCGCGGGTCGTACGCCTCGTGGATGTCGACGCGGTCGAGTACGTCGATCAACTCACGCAGAAACAGGCGAGGTGCGAGGGCGACCTTGCCCCCGAAGCCTGCCGTGACCTGGCCGACGAGCCCGCGCAGGAACGCGTCATCGACACGCGTGGCAACGCGCTCGGGGTTCTTCGCCGGGTAGAGGTCGCGGATGCGCGTCCCCACCGCGAGCAGTCGGTCATCGGTGAAGGGCGTGAGGCGTACCTGCGGGGCCTTGAGGTTGTCGAAGCGCGTGTCGTCGCTGAAGTTTACCTGCACGCGTTGATAGAGCGGCGCGAGCGCCTTCAGCCCCTTGTAGCCCTCGAAGAAATCGCGCGTGCCCGTCACCACCAGGTAGAGCCCGGGCAGCTCCTCCTTCGCCAGCATGTCCATCAGCTGCCGGAGCGCGTTGAGCGACTTCTCGCGCGTCTGCGTGTTCATGCGCTGCACCGTCTCGACCTCGTCGAGCACGACGACGAGCCCCGCGTAGCCCGACTGCCGGAGGAGCTGCAGCAGGCCGGCGAGGAACGTAAGCGACGCCTGGCCGTCGACCTTGCCCTTGGTGCCGGCCGCTTTGAGCACGCTGCGGTCGGTGTGCGGCTGGCCCGCAAGCCACGCCAAGAGGCCCTGCGCGGTGGCGAAGTCACCCTCGTGCGTGGCCCGGTGGTAGGCGCGGAGGACCTGCGCGAAGGCGGGGTTGCGCTTCGAGAGGTCCGCGAGCTTGTCTTCGAGCCGCTGCTCCGTCGCATCGGCAAAGCCCGGGTCGTCCTCGTTGATGCCGCGCAGCCGCGTGACCTCGTCGCCCACTTGGTAGAGCCAGCCTTCGACGATGGCCTGGAACGCGTTGGGACCGTCGGCGGCCGTCTCGAGCTTCTCAATGAGGCGGCGGTAGACCGTTTCGAGATGGTGCAGCGGCGTGTCGTTGATCGAGATCTGCACCTCACTTGACGCGAACATTCGCTCGCGCGCCTTCGCGCACAGGTAACGCGCGGCGAACGTCTTGCCGGTCCCGTACTCGCCGCGAATCCACTTCGAAAGGCCCTTGCCCTGCGCGACGAAGTCGAGGTCCTCGTTCACCGCACCCACGAGCCCATCGAGCCCGGTAGCGAAGTGCTCGAGTCCGGCGTTCGGCACGAGGCCGGAACGGAGTGCGTTGACGATGGCTGCGGACTCAGGGACGACGGCCATCAGCGCCCCTCCTTCTTTGCTTGGTAACGGTACATGGTCTCACCACTGGGCAGCCTCTCATCGCTGAAGAGGACGTGGCCTGCGGCGTGAAGCGTTCGGCGCAGCGAGACCATGAGGCCATTCAATCGGCCGGGGTTCTTCTTCAGGTTCTCGGCGAGCTCGCTTGCGCGCGCCGAGCCGGTCTCTCGCAGGAGCACGAGGATCGCCTTCTCCTCGATGCTGAGCTTGGCGATGAGCGCGACGGGCAGCGGTAGCGAGTCGGCCTTGTCGGCCGGGTTGAAGAGAGAAAGCTGCGCCTTCGGCTTTGCCGGGACCTCGTCGGACGGCAGCGGCGTGACGATGGGCGGCGACACCAGCGTGGTCACAGGCGCCACCTCCGCGAGCGCGCCGCGCCCGTACCACCACGGGGGCTCGTCGGCGTAGAGCCCGTCGCGCTCGACCCACGCGAGCGGCACGACGACCTCTTCCAGCCCCGCGCCTCCGTGGAAGCCGACCTGCGGTCCACCGAGGTACGCGCCAGAACGCCAGGCGAAGGCGCGTCGCTCGGGCGGTCCGCCGAGGCCCGCGACGTCGATCTCGATGAAGCCCTCGGGCGCCGCGTCGTGCTTGCCGAGCGCCGTGTACCTCGGCGTCTTGCCGTTGCCGGCGCGCAGCGACTTGTCGATGTAGGGGCTGTGGCCGTGGTCGGCGGTGACGAGCACGCGCCGGCCCGCCTTGAGCGCCACGCGCAGCGCCGGCTTGAAGGCTGTGATGTCCTCCGGCGAGATCTTCACGGTGGCGCCGGTGTTCGACGAGCCGATCTGGTCGTCGACCGCGTTGAAGACGACGCCCACGACCGACACGCTGTCGTCGCCCAGCGCCGAGAGCAGCGCCTGCCCCCCGTCGGTCAGGTCGCCCTTGAGGAACAGCTTGCGCGTCCGTGCGCCAAGCGCGGCGTTCTGGTTGAAGCGCGCCTTGTCGGTCTTCGCCTCGTCTTGGTCGCGGAACACCGTCTCGGCGACGAGCGGATCGTTCGGCAGCTCGCCGAGGAAGATGGCGCCACGTGCGTGGCTCGTCACCGTGGGCAGCGGCGAGAGCGCGGGCATGCCGGCCACAAGGCCGCTCGCGTCGGGCTTGATGCCGAGTGGGAAGCTCGAGTCCTGCGAGAGCGCGTAGAGCAGCTCGAGGAACACCGGGTAGCTGCAGCCGTCGAGCACCACGAGGAAGAGGCGCGTGTCGGGCGCGGTCTGCCAGACCGGCGCGACGGTGCGCTTCCAGAGGCGATGCAGCGGCGTGAGCCCCTCGCGGTGCAGGGCTCCCTCGTAGCCGGCCGCCAGCGTCTCGGCGAAGTGGCGATTCTCGCGGTCTCGCCGGTCCCGGCACACGTCGAGCAGCTTCTTCGCCTCGGCGTGGAAGTGGACGCTCGAAGCCAGCGCACGGCGAAGCTGCATGATCGCGAGGTCGACGAACGCACCGCCCCGCTGGTAGTCGCGTACCTGTTCGAGCAGGTCGGCCTTCGGCCTCCAGGGCGGATCGAGGTAGCGCGAGATGCGCGCCATCGCTTCAAGTACGGCGAGGTCGCCGCGGTTCATGCGTGCGGCGCGGTGGCTCGCGAGCCACGAGATGTCGGCAGCGCTGATCGCCTTGCCGCTCGCGGCCTGCTGCGCGAGCGCGTGGCACCTGTCGGAGAAGGCGAGCGGCAGCACGCGGCTGGTCTGGAGCTGAGTCGGCGTCAGGCACTCGCGGCCCGCACGGTCGGCCCCGGCGAGCAGATCGCCTCCCGCATCTCCCAGCAAGCCCAGTGCCTCTTCCGCCAGTCGCGCGACGGTGCGCCGAAGAATGCGGCGGTCCATCTCGATGGGCGCCTCGGTCGCCGCCTTCCACAGCGGCCCCCACGCGGGCTTCGGCAGCTCGGGTGCTTCGACCGTGAGCACCGCGCCGTAGACGATGAGATCGCGCAGACGCGTGTCGGGCTCGGCGAGTGCCCATGCAAGCAGCCGCCCCTCGTCGCCGTGCATTGTCGGCATCGCGTCCCGCACCAGCTGGCTGATGTTGGGCGACCAGCGAGGGGGCTCCTGCACCCACGTGGCGAGGAGCTGCGCCGGGCTCTTGGTGCGCACCTGGTCCCCGACGCTCACGTCGACGAGCAGCTCCGTGAGCAGCCGCCGATCGACGACAGTCGGCAGCGTGCGGTGGCTCATCGCCAAGCCGAGGCGGTCCACGTTTTCCAGCGCGAGCTGCTGCATGTACGGGGCGTCGGCGCCGACGACACGCACGCCAAGGACGACCTCCAGCACATCATTCACGCTCAGCGCGTGGACGCGCTGGTTGCGCGCGCGGCGAAGCAGATCCGGCGCGTTCTGGATGCGCCTCGCCACGTCCTCGGGCATCACCGCGATGAGCGGCGCGCCCTTGGCCTTCCATAGGAGGTGCCGCAGACCGAGCTCGGAGCCGATGCGATGCACGCCGTAGGAGCCCTTCGGCGTGGGCATGTGGTCCGGCAAGTTTTCGAGCCCTTCGCCGTCGATCACGAGCACGTAGCCCGTCTCGCTGGCACCGCCAGCTTGATCGAGGAGACGACGAAGGAGGAGCTGGGATGAACTCACTCGAGTTCCTCCGTGCGCACGAGCACGACGCTGATGGGCTTCGTGCCCTGCTCGGTCAACGCCTTGCGGACCTCGGCCAGGAAGTCCGAGATGGCGTCCGCGTCGGAGGGGTTCACGCGCTTCTTGAGCAGCACGGTGCGCGGCGTGAGGTTGGGGCCGCCCACCGGCGGCTGCACACCACCGCCCCCGACGGACGGCTGAACCCCGCCACCGCCCACCGGTGGCTGCGGGGCCTGCGGGGGCTGCGGCTGTTCGATGAGCCGCTTGATCAGCTCCTGCGCCTTCTTGTTCCAGGTCGAGATCCAGTCCTTGGTCAGAGGCTGCTCGGCCTGCGCGGCCGCGAGCCGTCCGCCGAGCGCGGCCAGGTGCCCGCGAACCTCGGTGCCAACGACGGGGTGGTTCACGCCCGCCGTAAGGTTCGTGCGCGCGTGCTCATTCAGCTCGGCGAGCGCGTCGCGGATGACCTCAGCCTGCTGGACGATGGTCCGCAGTGCATCCGAAGCATCGTCGGGCCAGGCCGCGAGCAGCTCGCTCAGCACCTTGTGAGTGTCCGTCGTGTTCTGCGCGAGTGGGCCGAGCCGCGTGTTCGCAGTCGACAGCTCCGTGAGCCGGTCGCTCTTGTCCACGCCGAGCTTCACCAGGTGCGAGTGAATCCCTTGGAGCACGGTGCGCTTCTGCTGCCCCTTGATGCGTAGCTCCGCGGTGAAGCGGTCCTGCGCCTGCAGCGAGCGCGTCGCGGCCGGGCGCGGGATCCCGAAGAGCTGGTTGCCCAGATCACGCAGGCGGTGCCAGTCGGCGGCGCTCACCAGCTTGCCCCGCTGCAAGCGGATGCGCGTCGTCTGCGACATGCCAATGCGCACGTCGATGGGCTCGCCGCTGATGTCCTCAAGCGCGCGGTGGTCACGCTGGCAGAGGAAGCCGAGGAACAGGTCGATGAGCAGCGGCTGGAAACCGTAGGTCTCGCGCAAGTGATCGGCGATCGGCGTCCACGACACCGAGTCCTGATCGACCTTCTGGAGCACGTCCTTGATGTACCGGGAGTCGAGTCGCAGCGACGCCTTGGTCTGCCCGAGGTTCGTCAGCTCCAGCGGCTGCCCGAGCGTCTTGAGCACCTTGCCGACGTTCTCGTCGTAGGCGACCGAGGTGCCGTCTTCACCCGCCTTCACCATCCAGTCGAGGAGCAGCTCGAGGTCCTGCTTCTTCGGCTCAGCCAGGAAGGTCGGGTGCTGCGGATAGCGGCGGTCCATGAGCAACGCCGCGATGTGCTCGAGGTTCTCGGCGAGCGTCTCGCGCGGGCGGCTCGAGTCGACTTCGGAGATGAGCGCGAAAAACTCGCCGTGCCGGATGTAGACCTCCTTGAGGAGGTCATTGAGCTGGCCTTCGAGCGTCTTCTGCCGGATGCCCGCCTGGTCGAGGACCTTACTCTTGTCCTGTGGTCCGAGCGTCTCGAGCAGGTCCTCCTGCCCGGCGTCGGAGAGCAGGTACCTCACCGCCGCGAGCTCAGTCAGCACGCCGAGCTCCGTGGGGCTCATGTGACGCGGCAACCAGCACACCGTGTAGACGAGGCCCTGCTTCTTGCGCACGTTCGTGGCGCGCAGGCGGTCCTCATCGACGGTGTGCCCCGGCTCGTCCCACGGGTAGTCAACGAGGATCTTGAACGCACCGTCGGGCGGCGCGAAGTCGTCGTACGACATCTCTCGCACGTTCCCGAGCT
>CAYNOM010000104.1:11663-13287 GCA_964398415.1 uncultured Polyangiales bacterium
CGCCTCCACGAGAGATCCCAGTCGCCCTCGTTCTTGCCGCCGTCCTCGAAGCCCTTGGTGTTGGCAACCCCGAGGGCGTTGCGGAGCGCGCCCCAGAACACCTTGAAGCGCTGGGCCGGGTTGTCGACCTTCGAGCGTGCGCGCCCCAGGATCTCGCCGAGACTCACGCGTCCGAGCACGTAACGGACGAGGGCGGTCTTGCCTTGCCCGGCCACCTGCAGATCAGGCACGCGCTGCGAGAGCGCGAGCAAGTCGGTCTCTGCGACGCGTACCTGACCGCGGAAGGTCTCGCCTTCGACGTCGACCGCGTTGAGCTGCACGAGCCGCTCGATGGTGAGTCCGCCCTGCTTCAGGCGCGGGGACACCTCTGCGAGGAGCACCGTCTTCACCAGCTGGTCGAGCGCGCGGCGACGTTCGTCGGGGAACTCGTCGTTGCCCCCGTCGGCCACCGTTTTCGCCATTTGGGCCATCGCAGGAGCGAGGCGTGAGTAGTACTGGTGGTGGATGTCCTGCATCAGCTCCACCTTCTTGCTCGCCTCGACGCCCGACTCGGGGAAGATGGCAGGGAAGGCCGAGCCCACCGGAAGGAACTCGCCCAGCGGCAGCCTCGGGTAGTGGACGACGAGCAGCTCGTAGAGCAGTCGCAGCGCCGAACGCTCGCGCTGCATGAGCGAAGTGACGTCCACCAGCATTTCGATGAGCGCCGGGTGGAAGGGGTAGACGTCGCGTAGGTAATCGAGGTCGCCACCGGCCAACAGCGCGGGCAGCACCTTACTGTGCCTCTCCGAGAGCGCGCTTACCGCTGCCTTCACGGCGTCGGCGTTCCTTGGACGGAGCACGCGGCCGCGCACGATGTGGCGCAGCTCGACGTCTTGCAGCTTGGTGACCTCGAAGCGCTTCGCGTGGTGGTCGAGGTGCTCGTGGATCTTCGACTCGTCGACAAGGTCAGGAAAGAACTCCTGCAGGTTCCGCTGTCGCGCGACGAACACGAAGATGGGCGCCGGTCGCTGGCCTGTGTTGTGGTCGACGATGACGTTCAGGTTGTTGATCTCGGCGACGAACTCCTGGCCGCTCTTCTCGGCGAGCCAAAGGAGGAATTCGTCGATCATCAGCACGATGCCGCCGAAGCCCTGGGCCTTGGCGTGCTCGGCCATGCGCTTGAGCCCCTCGCTCCAGCGCGGGTCGATGCCGGCGTCGGCCGCGTCACGGCCCTTGTACTTGAGCCAGGTGCGTGCGAAGCGCTCCTTGGCCTGGATCGAGCCCTGCGCGATCGCCTCGAAGTCCTCGCGGCCGCCGACGATGCTCTCGGCCTCGAGTCGTTTCCAGACGACGTCTCCGTACTCCTTCGCCTCGCGGCGGACCTCTTCGAAGATAGCGTCGACGTTGAGGAACTCGAAGGGCGCATTGCCGCGCCGTTTGAGCGCAGCGTTGAAGCCCTCGTAGACGGCACGATCGAACCCGGTGCTCTTCCCGCGAACCGAGAGCATGTGGATCCGCACGACGAGCAGGCCCGCCTTCGTGAGCCACGCCTCGTGGTCGCTGGCCTCGCCGCCTTTGCTCGCCTTGGCGTCGCGATGGGCATTGAGCAGGGGACGGAACTTCTTCCACGCGGGCGGCGCCCCCT
>CAYNOM010000105.1:0-1225 GCA_964398415.1 uncultured Polyangiales bacterium
GAAGACTCGAAGAAGGTCGTCGAGATCTGCACCATCTACGCGCAGAAGGGCATGCAGAACATCTTCATGACCGTGTTCTTCGGCACGCTCGCGTTCGCGTTCGTCGAGCCTTACCTGTTCATCGGCTACCTGACGGGGCTCGCGCTGTTCGGGCTGTTTCAGGCCCTGTATCTCGCGAATGCGGGCGGCGCGTGGGACAACGCGAAGAAGATCGTGGAGACCGAGCTGCGGCAAAAGGGCACCCCGCTGCACGACGCTTGCGTCGTGGGCGACACGGTCGGCGACCCCTTCAAGGACACGTCGTCCGTGGCCATGAACCCGGTGATCAAATTCGCCACTCTGTTCGGTCTGCTCGCGGTCGAGGTGGCCCTCGGCATCACGAATCCCGAGCTACGCTTCACGCTTGCGGGCGTGTTCTTCGTCGTCAGCGCCTTCTTCGTGTGGCGCAGCTTCTACGGCATGCGCATCAAGGGCAGTGGCAGCGGGTCCGAGCGCGCTACCGTCCACGTGAAGCCAGTGACGGCCTGAAATTACACAGAAATTGTGCTGGCGCCCCCGCTCCGACGGGGGCGTTTTCATTTCCTGTGCCCGTAGTCGTCGCCCGGCAGGCCCAAATGAAGTAAGAAGCGCCGCCTATCGCTTTTACCGACGGCCATTTTTTCGTCGGCATCGGAGGACCGGAGATGACGGACATGTTGGTGTATGCAGCACCGGCTGCGGGGGTACTGGCCCTTCTGTTCGCCTTTTGGAAGGCGTCATGGGTCAAGAAGCAGGACGCGGGCACGGACGAGATGAAGGAGATCGCCGCCGCCATTCAGGAAGGCGCGATGGCGTTCTTGGCCCGCGAGTACAAGGTGCTCGCGGTGTTTCTCGTGGCCGTCGCGGCTCTGCTCGCGGTCGCCAACATGAGCGGTGAGGGGCGAAGCCCCCTGATCGCGCTCTCGTTCGTCATCGGTGGTGTCACCTCCGGTCTCGCCGGCTACTTCGGCATGCGCGTGGCCACCAACGCCAACGTGCGCACCACGGCTGCCGCGCGCATCGGCCTGCCAGCGGCACTCGATGTCGCGTTCGCAGGCGGCTCCGTGATGGGCATGACGGTGGTCGGGCTCGCGACGCTCGGTCTCGGCATCCTGTTCATCGTCTTCTCGGACATCTTCGATGGCTCGCTGGGCACGGTGCTCAACGTGCTCACCGGCTTCTCGATGGGGGCCTCGTCGATGGCGCA
>CAYNOM010000105.1:1235-10733 GCA_964398415.1 uncultured Polyangiales bacterium
CTCTTCGCGCGCGACGGTGGCGGTATCGACACGAAGGCCGCCGACGTCGGCGCGGATCTCGTCGGCAAGGTCGAGGCCGGTCTGCCCGAGGACGACCCCCGTAACCCCGCCGTGATCGCCGACAACGTCGGTGACAACGTGGGCGACGTGGCAGGCATGGGCGCCGATCTGTTCGAGTCCTACGTGGGCGCGATCATCGGTGCCATGGTGCTCGCCCTCGGCTACGCGGCCGT
Organism: uncultured Polyangiales bacterium; assembly: GCA_964398415.1. Classification (GTDB taxonomy): domain Bacteria; phylum Myxococcota_A; class Polyangia; order Polyangiales; family DASUME01; genus DASUME01. The sequence goes on from CAYNOM010000105.1 coordinate 1,469, forward strand.
CAAGGACGGCAGCAGCATGGGCCCCGTGCTGCTGCCGCTCGTGATCGCTGCCGCTGGCATCGTGTGCTCCATCATCGGCACCTTCTTCGTGCGCACGAAGGAAGGCGGCAATCCGCAGCTCGCACTCGATATCGGCTCCTTCGGCGCCGCAGGCGTGATGGCGGTCCTCACGTTCGTGATCGCCGGTGCCATGTGGCCGACCGAGGGTACCGACGGGATCACCGCCACCAACATCGGCATGGCCACGGTCATCGGTCTTGCGGCAGGCGTGGGCGTCGGTCTCATCACATCCTACTACTGCTCGATGGACAAGGGGCCGGTAGACAGCATCGCCGAGCAGAGCCGCACCGGCTACGCCACGAACATCATCGCTGGCCTCGGCGTGGGCATGCGTTCGACGGCCTATCCGATCCTCCTGATCGCAGGCGGCGTGATGGGCGCAAGCTACGTCGCTGGTCTCTACGGCGTCGCCATGGCCGCCCTCGGCATGCTCTCCACCACGGGCATCCAGCTCGCGGTCGACGCTTACGGTCCCATCGCCGACAACGCAGGCGGCATCGCCGAGATGAGCCACCAGGACGCCTCGGTCCGCGAGCGCACCGACAAGCTCGACGCCGTCGGCAACACCACGGCGGCCATCGGCAAGGGCTTTGCCATCGCGTCCGCGGCCATGACGGCCCTCGCCCTGTTCGCGGCCTTCGTGCAGCAGACGGGCATCAGCGGCATCGACATCGCGCGTCCGGCGGTGATGGCCGGCATGTTCATCGGCGCCATGCTCCCCTTCCTGTTCTCCGCCATGGCGATGAGCGCGGTCGGTGACGCGGCGATGGAGATGATCGAGGAAGTGCGGCGCCAGTTCCGCGAGATCCCTGGCCTCCTCGAGGGCACCGCCAAGCCCGACACGGCGCGCTGCGTCGACATCTCCACCTCGGCCTCGATCAAGCGCATGGTGCTGCCGGGCGCGCTCGCGGTGGTGACGCCCGTGCTCGTCGGCTTCACCATGCATGCCGAGGCCCTCGGCGGTCTGCTCGCGGGCGTGACGGTGTCGGGCGTGTGTCTCGCCATCTTCATGTCGAACGCTGGCGGCGCCTGGGACAACGCCAAGAAGTCCTTCGAAGGCGGCGGCTACAAGATGAAGGACGGCTCGGTGCACCCGAAGGGCTCCGAGGCCCACAAGGCCGCGGTGGTGGGCGACACGGTGGGCGATCCCTTCAAGGATACGGCCGGCCCCTCGCTCAACATCCTGGTCAAGCTGATGGCCGTCGTCTCGCTGGTCATCGCGCCCCTGCTCACGCCCTGAGCTAGCGCGCACGGTCGACTCACGCGCATCGCCGAGTGGGTAAGGGGGCGGCTCGCGCAAACTGGCAAGGCTTGGCGCCAACGAGCGCTGAGCCTTGCGTGACTGCGCGTGTCAGTGGCGAGCGGACGGTCTACGATAGCGGAAGTGTCAGCATCCTCAGGCGGTCCTCTCGCGGCAAGCCCTCAACTTACGCCGCTGAGCTGCACGGGCTGCGGAGCCCCGGTGCCGGTCGTGGCGGAGCATCGCGTCCGTTGCACGCATTGTGATGCGTGGGTTGCGATACCTCCGGACTACCACGAGCTGTATCGCGCATCGCACCGCTCCACGGAAACGCAACACGATGCTGCGGCCCTGCTCCGACAGCTCGGCCCAGAGCCCGGAATCGTGCGGCGGCTGCTCGGGAACGATGTGTTCGTCATCTTGGTATTGGTCGGAGGGGGAGCCGTCGGTCTGCCGCTCGTCCTTCCGGGCTCGCTGAATCGCGTAATGATGGACGTCCACCCGCGCTTGGGCCTCCATGAGTTCTTTACCGCGGCGCCCAGGAGCATCCTCTTTGCTGGCACGGCGTTCCTGGTCATGGCTGTGCCCGCAGTCCTGTCAGCATACGCGGGGAGCGCCACGTTCCTACGTCGAGCGCTCGAGCTGGTGTTGGCGGCACGCCCGCCCTTGCACGACGGAGGCCCCGTGGGCTGCCGTGCCTGTGGTGCGGCGCTCGAGGCCCACCCCGACGCCGCGCTCGTTCGGTGCATTTACTGCGGTGTCGAAAGCTCTGTTCGCGCCGCCGGGGCAACGCGGCAACGCTTCATGCGCCGTCTCGCTGGCGACATCGCCTTGGTGGACGGGACGCATGAGCAGCTGCGCGTCCGGCGCCGGGCGCTCGCTGGGGCGCTCGTGTTTCGCCTGTCCTGGCTTCTGGCCTGCTGTGCCTTCTTCGCGATTTGGTACTACGCCCATCATCGACATAAGGACGCCTACCATTTTCGCACGAGATTGAGCGAAGCCTGGTGCTTGCAAGATTCGGATGTGTACCCTCATTTCGAGGAAGGCCGGCTCATCCTTGGACGCCCAATATCCGATTGCGGGCCTGACTGCATTGCGAGGCTGCATATCCCTCTGGTCGCCGGGCGCATGCTCAGAATAGCGCTGGCTACGCCCACAGAGGATGAGCTCGATGCCATGCTGAGCCGCTTCGAGCTCGAAGGGACCCTTCCGATTGCACCTGTCAGTTTGTTGATCGAGCCAGGCGAAGACGGCAGGCAGGAGCAAGCCTTCGACGAAGAGGGCATCGTGCTCCCCGCGGAACGAACCTTCGTACCGCCGCACTCGGGTTGGTACGAGGTGCTGGTGTTCGGCAACTCGTTCGTACGGCTAGAGCTCTCCGGAGCAGCCTGCACGCACACCGAGCTGCCCCTGGTTCCGCCGACACGGGCTGTGCCCTAGCGTCTCGGCGACGCACGCTCAGCGTGGCATGCGGCGCAGGCGCGCTAGGTCTTCTTCGGCCAGCATGGGCTCTCCCGAGATGGCGTGGACGCTGGCCTCCACCTGACCAGGCGTGCGCGGACCGATGAGCGCACAGGTGACGGCGTCGTGGGCGAGCACGAAGCGCTGCGCGGCGGCGGCCATGCTCAAGACCGGGCCGTGCACCAGAAAGCGTAGATCCTGAGCCTGCTGTACGCGTTCTTGCAGCCCCTCGGGGCTGAAGCGCTGGGCGCGGTGGTCGTCGGGCGTGAAGCGTTTCTTGGCGTTCCAGCGTCCCGCGAGCAGCCCGTAAAAAAGCACGTTGCGCGCGATGATGCCCACGCCGCGCGCCTCCGCCTCGGCGGACAGATCCCACACGAGCTGCGGGCGCAGCAGGTGAAAGGGTAAGCACAGGACGCCCGCATCCGCATCGAGCGCCTCGCGGGCGACGTGCACATCGGCCGTGGCCACGCCAAAGGTGCGCACCTTGCCTGCCCTCTGCAGCTCGTGCACGACGTCGCGCACTTCCTCGCGCTTGAGGTCGCCCTCGGCGGGTTCGTGCAAGAGCCAGATGTCGATGTGATCGGTGCCGAGGCGCTTCAGCGAGGCCTCGCACTGCTCGCGTAGTGCGGCGGCGGAGTAGTCTTTGATGAGACCGTGCTCACCGAGCCCGTAGCCCGCGCGCGTGATGTAGATCGAATCTGCGCGCTTGTCTCCGATGGCCTCGACCACCGCGCGCTCGCTCAGGCCATCGGGGCCCCAGAAGGGTGCCATGTCGAACACCCTGAGGCCCTGCTCGAAGGCGCGCACGAGGGTGCGTGTGCGTTGCTCCGGAAACACCCGGCCGTAGCTCTCGGCGCACAGCGCCCACGTACCGACGCCGAGCTCGGTGAGTGAGAGTCCCGTCTTGCCGAGGCGACGCGTTTTCAGGGGTTCGTTCATGGCTCACAAGAGTTGTGCGAAGACGAGTCTTGCCACGCTGAAGTAGACGAGCAGGCCGAGCACGTCGACGAGCGCGGCGATGAACGGCGTCGACGACACCGCAGGGTCGAAGCCGAGGCGCTTGATGCCCAGGGGAAGTAACGAGCCCACGAGGGTGCCGACGGTGACCACGGCGACCACGCTGCTCGAGACGGCGAGGGCCGTATTCAGGGCGTGCTCCGCTTGCATGAAATACGCGCGGAAAAAGCCGACGAAGCCGAGCAGGAGCCCGAGGATGAGGCCGATGCCCGCCTCGCGCACGAGGACCTTGCCCCAGTCGACCGGGTGCACTTCGCCCACGGCCAGGGCGCGGATGATCAGCGAGCTCGATTGAGAGCCCGAGTTGCCGCCCGACGAGATGATGAGCGGGATGAAGATCACGAGGTCGACCAACACGTCGAGCTCGTGCTCGTAGCTGTGCATCACGTTGGCGGTGAGCAATTCGCCCGCGAACAAGATCACGAGCCAAGGCGCGCGCTTCTTGATGAACGTCCAGAAGTCGGTGGCGAAGTAGGGATCTTCGATGGGCTGCACTGCGCCCATCATCTGCGCGTCCTCGGTGGCTTCCTCGACGACCACGTCCATCACGTCGTCGACGGTCACGAGGCCCAGCATGCGCCCTTGGAGATCGACCACGGGCAGCGCCGAAAAGGAGTACTTCTGGAACGTGCGGGCCACCTCTTCCTGGTCGGCTGCCGCCGCCACTGCCACCACGTTCTCACTCATCACGTCCTCGACCGATACGCCGGGGTCGGCGAGGATCAGCTCGCGCAGCGAGACGACACCCACGAGGCGTCCGCCAAAGGCCACCACGTACGTGTAGTAAACCGTTTCGGCCCTGTCCTGGCGGCTGTGCTGGCGGACGGCTTCGATGGCCTGCCAGACCTTCGTGCTCGGGGCCACCGAGATGTACTCGGTGGTCATCAGACCGCCCGCCGAGTCCTCCGGGTAGCGCGTCAGCTCGCGCACCTCCTCGGCCATTTCGGGCTCGGTCTCTTCGATGTGCGAGAGGATCTTCTCGGCGATCGGCGAGGGCAGGTCTTGCAGCGCATCGGCCAGGTCGTCCGGTGCCATTTCGGACAACACGTGCGCCGCTTCCTGGGCGCCGAGGCGCTCGACGATGTGCGAGCGCTCCTCCTCGGCCATGTGGGCGAGCACGTCGGCTGCGACGTCGGGCGGTACCGCGCGAAACAGGGCAATGGCCTCTGCTTCGGGCAGGTCCGCCAGTAGCTCGGCGATGTCCTCCGTGTGAAAGGCATCGAGCGCTTCGCGCAGCTCATCCGGATCTTGCGCGAGCGTCTGGGCCAGATCGGGGCCGAGCAGTTTGGCGAGCCGCATCGGGCCTATTGTGGAACGCTCGGCCGAGATTAGGTAGTTCCCGTCCGGAATCGCGCAGATTCGGGACGGGAACGGGCATTCCTGGATGAGAACTAGGTAGGCCTGATTCAGCGCGCTTTGAGCTGTGCGAGCAGCTGCGCGGCGAGGTCTGCCATCTCGTTCATGTCCATGGCGGGACGTGCCTCGCGGGCATAGGGCTCGGTGACGTCTTCGGGCAGGCCCTCGAGGAAGCGCGAGGGCACGGCTTCGGCCACCCGACCGCGCAGCATGCGCCGCTTGAAGCGCGAGATGTAGAGGCGATCTTTCGCGCGTGTCACGCCGACGTAGAACAGGCGCCGCTCCTCCTCGACGTCGGCCGGGGCAGCCTCGGTGGCCTTGGGATCGGTGGTGCGTGAGTGGGGCAGCTGACCCTCGACGCAGCCGATCAGGAACACGGTGTGGAACTCGAGGCCCTTGGCGCCGTGCAGCGTGGAGAGGCTGACCTGGTTCGGCGTGACGTCTTCGCCTTCGTCAGCATTGTCCTTGCGCAGCGTGATACGCGCGAGAAATTGGGCGAGAGAAGGCTTCTCGTCGCCGGGTCGCGCTTCGTAGCGCTCGATGCCGCGCAGCAGAAATTGCACGTTTTCCCAGCGCCGCGCGCCGCTCGGGTCGTCGTCGCTGACGAGCGCGTCTTTCAGACCCACCTGCTCGAACAGATGCGCTGCGCTGGTCGCAAGCTCGCGTCCCTCGTGGAACTTGCGGCCGGTCTCGCTCAGCAGCGACACGAGCTGTCGCATCGCACGCTTGGCGTTGTCGGGAATGTCGCTCAGCTCGTCGGCCTTGCGCAGGGCGTCGTAGAACGAGATGCCGCGGGCGAGCCGCACGCGATCGAGGCGCTCGAGGGAGGTGTCGCCGATGCCGCGCGGTGGGTAGTTGATGATGCGCCTGAGGGAGATGTCGTCGCGCGGATTGACGGCCACACGCAGGTAGGCTGCGGCATCCTTGACCTCTTTGCGATCGAAGAACTGGGTGCCGCCGAACAAGCGGTAGGGGATACCCGCCGCCCGCAGCTCTTCTTCGATCTGCCGCGCCTGGAGGTTCGAGCGATAGAGGACCGCCATGTCGCGGTAGGCAAGGCGTCCTGCGGCCAGGCTTCGGATCTCCTCGGCCACGAAACGCGCCTCGTGCACGGGATCCTCGCACACGACGAGCCGTACCTTGTCGCCAGGCCCGCGTGCGGCGCGCAGGGTTTTTTCGTGACGCTTTTGGGTGCTCTGCGCGATGGCCGCGTTTGCGACGTCGAGCACGGGGCTCTTCGAGCGATAGTTGTCCTCGAGCTTGACGACCGTGGCACCTCGAAAGTGCTGCTCGAACTCGAGGATGTTGCGCACGTCCGCGCCGCGAAAGGCGTAGATCGACTGATCGTCGTCGCCCACCACGCACACGTTGCCGAGCTCGTTCGCGAGCAAGAGCAAAAGGCGCAGCTGGCCCACGTTCGTGTCTTGGAACTCGTCGATCAAGAGGTGTCGAAAGCGCGCGCGCCACCTCTCGCGCACGTCCGGATGCTTTTCGAGGATGCGCACGGGCAAGCACACGAGATCGTCGAAGTCGACCGCGTGCATGTGTCGCAGTTGGGCTTCGTATTGCGGGTACAGCTCGCGCGCGATGGCGTCGTACTCGTAGTCGCTCTCGGGGATGTCTTCGGGTGCCTTGAGCTCGTTCTTCCACAACGAGATGCGCGACAGGATGGCCGAGAGATCGAGCTTGCGCGTACCGTCGCGCTGTCGCGTTCGGCGCATCAGCTCGCGGATCAGGCCCATGGCATCGGCCTGGTCGAAAATGACGAACTTGCCGTCGTAGCCCAGCCGCTTGTTCTCAGCCTGCAGGAAGCGCACGCCGAAGCTGTGGAACGTGGAGAGAACGAGCTTGTCGGCCGCCTTGGGGCCCACGAGCGGCACCATGCGCTCGTGCATTTCCTCGGCCGCCTTGTTGGTGAAGCTGACGGCGAGGATCTGCTCGGGACGTATCCCGCGCTCGAGCAGACGCGCGATGCGCATCGTGATCACGCGCGTCTTGCCGCTACCGGCGCCCGCCAAGACGAGCAGAGGCCCCTGGGCGTGCTCGACCGCGGCACGCTGGGACGGATTGAGCCCCGCAGACATCGGAGCGGCTTTGTAGCTTCTACCCGGGGGCGGGCAAGCGGGGCGTTCGAAGTGTTGTTGATCACTTGCGGCCCTTGCTTCCGAGCACGGGTTCGGAGCAGGGTACGCCCATGCTCAAAGCGGACACCCATCTCGACACGCTCGCCATCCATGCGGGTCAGGCACCAGACCCCACGAGCGGCGCGGTGATGACCCCGATCGTGCTCTCGAGCACCTTCGCGCAAGAAGGTCCGGGCGTGCACAAGGGGTTTGAGTACGCGCGCACGGACAACCCCACGCGTCGCACACTCGAGCAGTGTCTCGCCGCACTCGAGGGAGCGGTCCACGGCGTTGCGTTCGCCTCGGGCTGCGCCGCGATGACGACGCTGCTCCACACGCTGCGTCCCGGCGATCACATCGTGGCGTGCGACGACGTCTACGGCGGCACGTTTCGCGTGCTCGACAAGGTGATGGCGCCCCTCGGCATCGAGACCACCTGGGTCGATCTCACCGACATGTCTCGACTCGAGCCGGCCGTGCGTAAGACGACCAAGATGGTGTGGCTCGAGACGCCGACCAACCCGATGCTGAAGCTCGTCGATATCGCGGCCGCTGCGGCGATCACGAAGGCCCGCGGCATCACGCTCGTCGTCGACAACACCTTCGCCACTCCGATGCTGCAGCGTCCGCTCGCGCTCGGCGCCGACGTGGTGCTGCACTCGACCACCAAGTACCTGAACGGCCACAGCGACGTGGTCGGTGGGGTGGTGCTGCTCAACGACGCCGCGCTGCACGAGCGGCTGCGCTTTTTGCAGAACGCCATCGGCGCGATCCCGTCGCCCTTCGACTGCTTCATGGTGTTGCGCGGCGTGAAAACCCTGCCGGTGCGCATGGAGCGTCACGTACGAACCGCGTCGAGCCTCTCGCGTTTCCTCGCGGCGCACCCTGGCGTCGAGCGCGTCTACTACCCCGGCCTCGAGAGCCACCCGCAGCACGCGTTGTGCGCCCGGCAGATGAAGGGCCCGGGCGGGATGATCTCGTTCGTGGTCAAGGGTGGCCTGCCCGCGGCGCGGCGTCTGCTCGAGACCGTGCAGCTCTTCGTGTGCGCCGAGAGCCTGGGCGGAGTCGAATCGCTGATCGAGCACCCTGCGCTCATGACCCACGGCTCGGTGCCGGCGGCCACCCGCGAGGTGCTCGGAATCACGGACGGCCTGATTCGCATCAGCGTCGGTCTCGAGGCCGAGGACGATCTGCGCGCGGATCTCGATGCCGCGCTCCAAGCGGCCATGCACGCCTGAGCGCCAGCGCCCAAAAAAGCACACCGTAGCGAAGGCTGCGCCCTGCACCGACAGTCAGCGATGGGCGTGAAGCGCGCCCATGGTTGCATGGCTCCGCGGCAACACGTCGCTCCGCAAGACAATTGCGAGGACAGTGGCGTCGGCGGTAGCATACCTGGCTACGGAGGACGACGATGCGTTCACGGTTGAAGGGCTCCAGCATGGGCACAGCAGTGCGTCTCGCGGCGATGGTGTCGCTGGCGACCCTCGGGCTGGGCTGCGGCTCCGTCAAAGACAAGCCTCCGCTCGTGGATGAAGAGTCCATCAGCTGGCAAGTGAGCTGTGCGACCCCTGCCTGCTCCGGGTTCATGCGGCATTCGGCGTTGCTCGACGAGGATGAGGACGTCGACATCAAGGTGTCCTGCAACAGGTCGAAGACCAGCATCGACTTCACGATCACGATCGGCAAGGTCACGGAAAGGGGTATCCCGCCGAGCACCCTGCGCGTCATCGGTGCGAACCCGAGCGCCAACACCTGCAAGGTGAGCATCGAGGAGGAGAAGGAGCTCGGTACAGGCTCCTTCAACCTCGAAGATACTTGCTTGGGCAACAACCAGATGGGCGGCTGCACCATCCAGGGCAACTTCGACGTCGATGGCTGGGACTTCGTCGGCAGCCTCACCTGCACCAAGTTGAAGCAACGCGCCGACACGAGCGGCGTGCTCTACAAGCTCGTCAAGGGTGGCACTGCGACCGACCCGGTGCAGATCGCCCTCGACAACTGCGACTGA
>CAYNOM010000105.1:10833-13269 GCA_964398415.1 uncultured Polyangiales bacterium
GGTGGCCGCGGCCGAAAGCCCATCCTTCGAGCTCGCTGAGGCGCAGGAAACCTTCACGCTCGCGCGTGTCGCCTGGCTGATCCGCCTGCGCTGGTTCGCGCTCCTCGGCATCGCGGTGGCTGCGGCACTCGCAGCGGGTGGCGCGTTTCCCGGCGTGCGCTGGAGCGTCCTCGCCGTCACCGCCGCAGGTGCGGCAGTCTACAATTTCTTGCTCTGGCGCAGCGTTCACGAGGGTGCATCGCCTGCGGGGGGCTGGGCCGGCACGATGCAGGCCCTGTTCGACCTCCTGCTGCTCACGCTCGTGCTCTGGGCGGCTGGGGGCGCCGAGTGTCCCTTCATCACGTACTACGTGTTCCACGTCGCGATCGTCGGCATCCTGGCCGGGCCCCGGGCCACTCAGCTCGCCGCGGTGACGGCCATGATCGGCACGGGCTTTCTCGTGCTGTCGAGCGAGATCGACCTCCTGCGCATCGGGCGCTGGGCGCCGGTAGAGCCTTGGGGCTTCATCGCTGAGGCCGTGGCCTTCGTGAGCACCGTGGGCACCGTCGCTTACCTCGTCACCCACGCGGTGCGCGAGCTGCGTGATCGCGAGCGGGCGCTGACCCGTGCCCGCGATCGGGCCGCACTCGAATACGAGCTCCTGTCGAACACGCTCGATCAACTCGAAGCGGGCCTCGAGGTGCTCGACGGCTCGGGGCGCGTCGTGTTCAGAAACCGGCGCGCCGAGGAGTTGGCCGGCGATCCGGCGGCGCCGGGCGTGTGTCCGAAGAGCGGTCATCCCTGTCGGCTCGAGGGCAAGATCGGCTGCCCGATCGAGAGCGTGATCGAATCCGACGAGCCTGCGCGTTGTCGCTTTGCGGTGAGCGCGGGCGGTCGCGAGCGCGTCTACGAGATGCTGACCTTCCCCTTGAGCGCCGAGCGTGCAGGGGCCCGCCTCATGAATCTGTACGTCGATCGCACGGCGGCGACCTTGGCGGATCAGCGCCTGCTCTTGGCCGAGCGCCTCGTCAGCCTGGGACGTGTGGCGCAGGGCGTCGCGCACGAGCTCAACACCCCGCTGGCCACGATTCGCACCCTGGCGAGCGACATGCGCGCCACCTTGCGCGACTTCCAAGAGAGCTCCGATCCCGACGCGCTACGAAGGCTCAGTGCCGACATCGACGAGTCGGCAGCGCTCGTGCACGACGAGACGCTGCGCCTCGGTCGCATCACGCAGAGTCTGCTCGCAGGTGGGGATCTCGTGCGCAGCAAGATCCAAGGCGAGGTGCCGATGGGGGCGGTGGTCGAGCGTTCCCGGGCCCTCGTATTTGCGGGCGTGCGTCAGGGGCCTCGGGTTGTGATCGGCGCCTCCGTCGATGCGTTGCGCGTGACGGCCGATCCCGACCGCCTAGTGCAGGTGCTCGTGAACCTCCTGCAGAACGCCTACGACGCCGTGCGCGACAAGCCCGATGCCGAGGTGCGGATCCGCGCCGAGCAACGCGGCGACGAGGCGTTTCTCTACGTCGAGGACGACGGGCCGGGCATCTCGGAGGACGTGCGTCAGCGCTTGTTCGAGCCCTTTGCCACGAGCAAGGCCCAGGGCACGGGACTCGGGCTATACACTTCGTTCATGTTGGTGCGCGCGATGGATGGCGATCTCTGGCTCGACCCCCGCGAGGGCGGCGGGACCGTGGCGACGCTGCGCCTGCCCCGTGCGCGCTCAGAGGCAGCGAAAGGCCTTCTGCCTCGTGCACAGGGAGGCTCGGCATGAGCCCCACGGTGCTGATCGTCGACGACGACAGGAGCTTTCGCTTCGCCATGGCCAAGGCCCTGCGGCGTTTGGGCTTCGAGATCGAAGAGGCCGACAGCGCCGAGAGCGCGCTCGTGCGGCTCAGCCAGCGAGATCCTCCCGAGGTCGGGCTCCTCGATCTGCGCATGGCAGGCATGGGCGGGCTCGAGGTGTTGCGTCGCGGCGGCTCGGTGCGCACGCGCTTCGTGGTGCTCACGGGACATGGCACGGTCCAGGCGGCCGTCGAAGCCATGCAGCTCGGGGCCTTCTCGTTCCTCGAGAAGCCCGTGGATGCGGAGGTGCTGGCGCCGCTTCTGAGGCAAGCCATCGCGGAGGGTCGAAGCGCACGCGAGGGCGGCGCCGACAGCGTGCCTCCGCTCGTCGGCGTGAGCCCGGCGATGCAGGCCGTACGACGTTTCGTCGAGCGTGCGGGCCCCACCGACGAGACGGTGGCGATCTATGGCGAGACGGGGAGCGGCAAGGAGGTCGTCGCGCGTCACCTGCATTTCGCGAGCGCGCGCCGCCTCGCTCCCTTCGTGGCGTTCAATGGGGCGGCCGTGGCGCGTGAGCTGTTCGAGAGCGAGCTCTTCGGCCACCGACGCGGCGCCTTCACGGGCGCGACGCACGACCATCCCGGTCTGTTTCGCGAGGCCCACGGCGGCACGCTG
>CAYNOM010000106.1:0-13210 GCA_964398415.1 uncultured Polyangiales bacterium
GACGCGACCCCCCCAAGCGAAGAAGTCTCGGAGCTCGACGAGCTCAGCGGCGGCTAACGTCCAGAGATTGCGTTGCCGTCGGGAATCGATGCAGAAGCGAGCGCGCCCGCAAAGCCCGGACCGAGGAAGACTTCCTGTCTTTCGCAGGGCCGGGCTGCGGACGTAAGCCGCTTCTGCGCGATTCCCGACGGCAACGCGCTAGCGGAAGGCGCGGGTGAACAGCTCACGCACGTACGGCTCCGTGTCGAGCAAGCGCTCGCGATTGCCGTCGAGGTGATAGGACAGGATCAGGTGATCGAGGCCCCCGATCAGTAGCCGCAGCGTGATGTCGTCCGGCGCGCGTGACACGAGGCCGCGCTCATTCGCGGTCTTCAAGAGCCCGTCGAGCTGGGTCATGAAGGCGAGCAGATGCTTGCGACGACGATTGCGTGGCTCGCCACCGGCCGCCATCACCTGGTAGCCCACCATCGGGAAGCGCATCGCCACGCGCACGTAGGAGACCATCAGCATCACGGCGATCTCGAGCGGGTCGTCGAGTCCGCGCGTGATCGAGAGCGCCTCTTTGCGCACCTCGACCACGATCTCGTCGAGCACGGCGAGCAGAACGTCTTCTTTGGACGTGAAGAACTCGTAGAACGAGCGGCGCGACATGCCGGCCGTCTTCAGGATGTCTGCCACGGTGGCGCTGGCGTAGCCGAGCTCGACGAAGGTCTCGCCGGCCGCCAGCACGAGACGCTGCCTTTGCCGCTCCTGCTGCACGCGTCGTCGATCGCTCACAGGAGGCGCACTCGCTTCGTTGGCTCTCACCGTCATGCGCGGATTATGCGCAGGGCTTCAAAATAGGTAAAGCGGTGGTCTGAGGCGTCGCGAGGTCGCGCACGCCGAATCCAACGTTCACCAAACTTTGCACCAATCGAACGGGTTTTCAGCACCTCCAAGCAACCCGTCGAGCGTGCTCGCCCCGGCGACGTCGCCGAGCTCGAGGCTCATGCCCCAGATCTCGTGACGCGTCGAGATCCGGGCCCCCGTCTCGAGCTCGATCCAGCCGTCCCACGACGTCTCGAGCCCGCCTATCGGAATCACCGTCCACATCTGCCACGCGTTGGGCAGCCCCTGTGCATCGACCCACCACAGATAGGAATCACCCGGCGTGAGCCCGTTGGCCGTGAACGTGATGAGCAAGCCGTCACCGCGCCCCTCCACCGACACGCGCTTGCGCACGACGCCGGGATCGAAGAGCTTGCCGAGCGGATTGAGCCAGAACGAGTCGTTGACCCACAGCGCATAGCCCTTGTCGACCAACGCCTGCGCGCGCTCGCCCGACTGCAACGCCCCGCCGCTGCGCGCACACCCCTTCTGCGAGCCGAGCTGCAGCACCACCTCGTGGTCGCCCCAGCGGACGTGATGCAGACCGCGCGCCTTGTCCCACAGGTGGCGATTGCGACCGGCGAACGTCCAGCGCACGGCGCCGGTGGCGTTCCACGCCTCGAGGCGCACTGCCCGCTCGATTGCGTGGGCGAGCGCGTCGGCCTCGGCACCGCTCTGCCCATCCGGTACCGGATCGGAGGCCACCCGCAGGGCCACGAACGAGACGACGATGAACGTGAGGAGCGCTATCAACGTGCGCGAAAGGACGCGCAGCCAGCGAGACCGAGACACAAAGAGCGCTTCAGCCGCCAGGATTGGGGCTGAGCTCCTCGGTCTTGCCCTCGCGCTTCGCTTCGTCGTCGGCTCCCTCGAGGGCAGCCTTCTGGGCGTTGATGTTCGGCCACACCTGCGCGCTCTTGTCCTGGATGACCTTGAGCACCGACCTCGGCATGCCCGCCTTGTCGACCTGGTCGGCCGTCTTGGCGCCAGAGAACAAGGCATTGATGTCGCGATACGCCTTCCACTTCTCGGGCAGGTCGTCCTCGTCGTAGATCGCGTTGGTCGGACACTCGGGCTCACAGGCACCGCAGTGGATGCACTCGTCCGGGTTGATCACCAGCGCGTTTTCGCCCTCGTAGAAACAGTCCACGGGACACACGGCCACACAATCCGTGTACTTGCACTTGATGCACGCTTCTGCGACGACGTATGCCATTCGATCTCCCCAGCAATTCGGAGCCGGTGGGTCCGGTCTCCGCGGATTTAGGGCGCCATGACCGCCCTGTCAATGGATCGGTAACCCCGTGCACGGCCCGAGAGCGCACCCGAGGGCCTTCTCCCTGCGAGCTGTGTCAACGGGTGCCCTCGCGCGCCTCGGGGCACCTCGGAAAGCCGCCCTCGACCGCCAGCGTCCCGTCCATGTTCGTCACGGCGTCGGCGGGCAGCCCGAGCAGGCCATCGACCGTGATGTCGCCCGTCGGCTCCACCAGGGCGACTCCCACCAACTTGAGGTTGCCCATGGCGTCGAGGCGTTGTCCGGTCAGCTCGTGGTCCTTGCCCTTCGACGTCTCGGTGGTGAGGTCGGTGATGACGGACATGCTGGTGCGCGGCATGCCGAAGATCACGGGCGTGAACTCGGCATCGAAGGGCATGGTCATGATGCCCGTGCAGAAGTCGATCTCGCCGGTCATGTCGTTCGGTTCGATCTGCACCTCGCCCAGCCCGCCCGGGATCACCTCGAGCGGCGTCACGGAATTGTCCGCGGCCGGGAAGAAGACCGTGGCGGTGCCGTCGCCGTGGTCGGTCAGCGTGCCGCGATTCTCTCCGCCCGCGTAGGCGAACTCGGGTAGCAGCGTGCCGATCGTGAGGCGGCTCGTGTCGTGGATGGTGAGGGTGGCAGACGCGGTGCGCGCGACACTGGGCCCCGCATCGAGCGCGTCCGATGCCGCGCCTGACCCGCCGGAGCCGTTGGCCCGGTCAGGATCGCTTTCGCCCACTGCATCCTGAGAGGTGCCATCGGCGTTGCCAGGCGTCGCGCTCGAGCCACCGCCCTGGGGGGTCGACGACGTCCCACAGGCACAAAGCCCCAGCACCCAGCCGAACAAGCAAACCCAAGCCCGTGCAGACATCGCGCGCCCCCGCTGCTCGAGGCAGCCGCCACGCTGCCCAAGTCGATCGTGCGAGCCCGTGAACCCAAAGCCCGTGGTGAACACTGTTAACAGCAGGCCTCGGGCCAGCACAAGCGCAAAGCGCGACGCCCACACGGCGGCCGGGGCTCATGCGGCCAGGATGTCCTGCTCCACGGCCCTCTGCGCCTCGCCCTTCGTGGTGTCGGCGCACATGAAGTCTCTGTGCACGTGGCCTGGGCGGGTCGCGCGACAGTAGAGGTTGAAGACCTCGTTGATGTCTGACAGCACCTTCTCGCGGGGTGCGGGCAACAGAAAGCCCGAGCGTTCGGCGAGCGTGGTGATCTTGCGCAGCACCGAGCCCCCGAACTCGAAGGCATCGACGCCGATCACGGAGAGGTCTTTCTCCATCAGCGGGATCAGCGCGATCATGGGGATCGCCATGAACAGCCGTTGCCAGCGCTTTCCGAGGCTCTTTTGGTCCCGCTCGGACAGCGGAAATTCCTTGAGGTAGTTGCCGGGCAAGCCTGTATGGCGCGACTCGTCGAGGTGAAAGAGGCGCAAGACCTCGAGCCCCGGCATCTCGCCCATCAGCCCGAAGAGGCTGAGCGCAATGCCCTCGACCACCACGTTCATGCCGAAGAACTTCTCGAGCCCCTCGGCCTTGTGCACCTTCTCGAGCGTGAGGTACTCCCACACGCTCTGGCGCGGAATCGGCACGTCGAACGCCTGCAAGAGCTCGCGCAAGACGACGAAGTGCTTGGCCTCTTCGAGCACCTGCATCGTCACCGCGGCGCGTGCGCCCGTGCTCTTCACCTGGTTCAAGAGGTCGGCAGACACGAGCCACGCGTAGGCTTCGCCGTGGCCGATGGCCGAGAGGATGTTGACGATGGCCTGCTTTTGCTCGCGCGTGTACGTGCGATCGAGAAAGGCGCGATACTCGGGCAGCGAGATGCGCTCGAGGGCCTGCTTCTCCGCGTCGTTCATCGCGTCCTTGGCCATGCGCGTGAGCGCCTTCTCCTCGTCGCTCGCGTCGCGAAAGTCGAGAAAGGGCGCGCGCTGCTCGGCCTTCCACAACAGGCGCAAGCTCTTGTCGTAGTGCTTCTTGCGCAAGCTTTCGCCGGGGCCGCCCAGGAACTCGTAGCGCGCGTCGTCGTAAGGGGCCTTGCGCCCACCTAGGTGCAGCGCTTCTGCGGCGCGGTCGTAGCCGCGCACGGCGCGATTCAGGATGGACTCGAGGGTCTCGTTGAGGCGCAGCGCGCGAGCGTTGACGGGCAACGGGTTGAGCTCCATGGGGCATTCACTCCTTGTCTAGGCACAAGTATGTCGCTCCCCGACGGACGAAAGGCCATGTGATGACAAATCACACGACCTCTCGTGATCGTTACAGATTTTCGTAATACTACGCTGTGGTCGAAGGGCCTACAGGCCCGCGCTTCAGCGCTGCGCGGCGATTTCGTCGGCCGTGATCCACTCGGCGTGAAAGCCGTAGGGCACGCGCCCCGGCATCTTCACCCGGGCCTCGGCTTCGCCCGTGAAGTCGCGCGCGTTGATCACGACGAGCTCGCTCTCGCCCCTACCCTCGTCGTGGGTGAGCCCCACGACCCAGCCGTCGTCCTCTTCGGTGCCCCCCGGGCGCGGCACGAACACCGCCTCACCGCAGCGCACGCCCTTGCCGAGCGACCGCACCTCGCTCGTGCCCTTGTCGTGGTCGTACTTCACGTAATGATCGAAGGTGCCGGGCTCGGACCTGTCGACCACGTGGGAGCCGAAGGTGTAGCGAGAGGCCTTGCCGAAGCTCTGTGGGTTGACGCGAACGAAGTCGACCGGTCGATCGTCGAGCGGCTCTTCGCGCATGCTGCCCGTGTCGAGATCGAGCACCCAGCGATGCAGTCGTCCGTCGTCGGCGCGGTCATCCTGCCCCTCGACGCGCGCTCCCGCGCCGCTGCCCGCAGCGAACACCGTGCGATCCATGCGGCTGCCGTGGATCACGATGGTGTTGCCCTGCTCGTAGGCGTTGGCGAAGTGAAACACATAACATGGAGGCCCAACGAACCAGCACACGTCCGCGCTCGTGCCGCGTCGCGGCAAGACGCCAAAACGCGCGCCGAGCTCGGGCTCCCAGGTGATCGGGTTCTCGCCGCGCATGGCGCGCTCGGGGCGGATCTTGCAGGGAAAGTCGCAGATCACCGCAAAGCGCTCGGTGAACACGAAGTCGTGCATCATGGACGCGCACGACATCTCGATGGGCGTGAAGTGCACGAGCTCGCCCTCGGCGTCGACGACACCGTAGGTGCAGTAGGGAGGCGTGGCGTTGTAGCCGAAAAAGAAGAGCTCGCCGGTGGCGAGGTCCCGATGCGGATGGGCCGTCATCGCGCCCTTGAGCTTGCCTCCGAAGCTCTCGGTGCCCAGGGTCTCGAGCTCAGGCAGCCGGACGCGGTAGGGTCGACCGCCCTCCCACAGCGACAGCACACGCTTTCCGGCGAACATGATGTTGGTGTTGCTAGGATTTCTTCCGGTGCCTAGAGGATTTCCGAAGTCGGGTGGATACATCATGCCGCGCCAGATGGCGTGGCCGGCCTCGCGCTCCGCGTTGAAAGCCTTCGTGCGCAGCCACCGATTGCGGTAGCTCGCGCGGCCGTTCTCGATCTGCACGCCGTGCAACATCCCGTCGCCGTCCCACCAGTGGTAGCGGCCCTTGGGCTCGAACTGCGGATTGGGGCCGTTGCGCAGGAACATGCCCGACAGCTCTGGAGGCAACTTCCCCGTCACCTCGAGGCTCGGCACGAAGCGCTCTTCGCGCACGGGAGCGCGATTGCCCGCCAGAAACACGTTGTCCCGGTTGTCTTCGCTCCACGGCATGGCTGCTGGCTCCAATGTTAGTGAACACTACCTAACAAGTTTCCAGCGCCATGGCCAGCGATTTTCCGGCGTCAGCGTGTGCCGTCGGCCTTCGCGGGCACAGTCTTCAGATACTGAAAGAGCCCTTCGAGCTCGTCGTCCCCGAGCTGGCCGAGCTGCTTCCAGGGCATGTGGCCCGGGTTGATCTGATGGCCCTTGGGCGTCTTGCCCGTGCGCATGACGGTGAGGAACTGGGCGAGGTCGTAGCTCGCAAGCGCACCACCCTGGGTGAGGTTACCCGCGGGCGGCCAGTCGGGCGGCACGCCGGGGATGGGCCCACCGCTGAAGCCGGCTCCATGGCAGCCCGTGCAGGTGTAGGCGAGGTACTCGCCGTACTCGGGCGTGGCACCGCGCGTGGGAGCCGGAGGCACCTGCGCGGCGTGATCGAGATGATCGGCCACCGTGAGCGGCAGCTCGCCGAGGAGGTACAAGACGCGCCCCACGGGCCCGATGGTCGAGGGACCCGGGTCATTCTCCACCGCGGGCAACGTCTTGAGATAGCCGATCAGATCCGCGAGGTCTTCGTCCGCCATCATGCGGTAATCCTCGACTGGCATGAACAGGATGGGCGTTCCGTCCGGGTGCACGCCGTGGCGAATGGCGCGCTCCCAGTCGGCATCGCTGTAGGCCTTCACGCGACCGCCCGGCGTGATGTTGGGCGGCCTGAGCTGCATCACGGGCATCTCGTCGATGAAGAGCCGCCCAGCACCATTTGCGGCGTGACACTCGAGACAGCCGCGGGTGACCGCGAGATGCTTGCCGCGCGCCATGGCCTCGGCCTCGGTGGGTCCGGGAACCTTCAGCGCGAGCTTTGGCACCTCGTAGGTCTTCGCGAAGCGGCTCTCGGTGATCGCGTACACGCTGCCCGCGACGAGCATGATCACGGCGACCAACACGCCCGCCACGATCCCGACCACCCCCAGCACGCCTCGTCTGCCGCGCGCGCTCGGCGCCGCCCCCTGCTCCTGCCCCATGTCCCCTCCTGCTCGGTGACATGATGATCGCGGAGCCGCTGCCACTTGCCAAGGCTGTGCTGAGACTTTGGTGGGGTGCGCGACGCGCCTTCACTCTAGGGTCGAGTCGACCACTTGCGGCTCGCCCGACGCGAGCACGAAGATGCCCGGATAGCCCTGCGTCTCGAAGCCGTCGCTCGGGTTTCGACGCAACACCGAGTCTTCGACCACGAGGCTCCCCGAACGATCGTTGCTCACGAAGAAGATGGCACCGCCGCCTTCGTTGGCGCGGTTGTCTTCGATGGTGCTGCCGCAAATGCGCAGCGTGAAGGTGTTTCCGTCGTTGTAGATGGCACCGCCGCTGCCGCCGCCCGGCGTGCCCTCCTGGGCCGGATTGGCACCATTGCCGACGGCCAGATTGTGGGAGAAGTGGCTATCGATCACCGTGTACGACACGCCGATGCTGCTGAGCGCGCCGCCATTCGAGCACACGTTGCCGAGGCCCTCGGGGCCGCCGAAGGTGCTGTTGACGACGTAGACCGGACGGTCCTCGAACTGCGCGAAGGCGCGCACCGCGCCCCCTCCGACATCGGGCCCGACGTCGTCGCAGACGTTGTGAAAGAAGCGACTGTTGATGACCTTGAGGCGGCCACCCGAAGCGTAAATGGCGCCGCCACCGTCCGGATCCGCGCCCTTCGCGTTGCCATCGACGAAGGTCAGGTTCTGCACGGTGAGCTGGGGGTGATCCTGGTCGTTGCAGTGGGGCGTCGTCCACACCTGCGCCTCGTCACAAGTGTTTTGGTACAAGATGCGCACACGGTTCTGGCCGCTGAGCGTGACCTTGCCGCCACCGTCGATCACGACCTTCGGCCCCTTGTCGTTGAACACCTTGGCGGTCTCCTCGAGCGCGATGGTCACGGGCTCGGGCCCGCAGTCGAAGGTGATGACGCCGCCTTGCGCCACAGCATCGACGAAGGCGCGAGACGTGCAGCTGTCGGGCGTGCCCGTGCCCACGATCACGTCGGGGCTCGAGACGTCCTCCAGGCGCGCGTCATCAGGCAGCGCACACCCGCTCTCGCCGGACGCATTGCCCGCAGGCGGCGCTCCGGAGGTGTCGGTGCCCGCGCCTCCCGAGCCACCTGGCCCCACCGTGCCTTCGTCTGCACCTCCCACATCCCCGCCGCATGCGGTCGCAAGTAGCATCGCGGCACTGCCCACGAGTCGTCCCCAAGCTGCCATGGCTCCGCGCCTCCGCGATCACGATACACCGCCCGTCGCCGCGTGCGGAGAGCTTGAGACGAGCGTGTCAGAGCGTCTTCAAGTACTCGAGCACGGCGCGTCGCTGGTCATCGCTCAAGTGATCGCCGAAGGGATGTCCTGTGTTCTTCTGGCCGAACTTCGTGGTGTCGTAGATCCACTTCTGCTCGTCGCTGCTCGCCGCATCTTGCCCATGATCGAGGGCCACGAAGGGAAAGCCTAGGGCATCCGTGTCGAAGCTCTTGCTGTCGAGGTCCTTGCGCTTCCAGTATTTTGGACGAGCCTTCGTGTTGAGCACCTGCTCGATCGTCGGCACCGAGCCGTTGTGGAAGAAGGGGCCCGTCGCCCACACGCCGTCGAGTGGGGGCGCCACGTAGCCGACCGCGGGGTCATCACAGATGAAGGGCGTCGTCTGCCCGTAGTAGGTGCGGTTGTACGACTCGACCATCTGCGGGGCATACACGACGCCGCCCTCCGCGATCACGGGGTCTGTGCCGATCACGTCGAGCGGAAACAAGAGATTCGGAAACGTGTCGTCGTCGTCGGTCTCGCCGTAGGTGCCATGACAGCCGGCGCAACTCTCCACGAACAGGCGCTGCCCCTGCTTTGCCAGCTCGGCATCGATATCGAAGGGGTACCTGGGCGCCTCGAGCGTGAGCACGTACGCGTGCATGTCCTTGAACATCTCGCCTATCTGTTGAGCCTGCTCGACAGTGTCGACGCAGATCGACGTCGCAAGCGCCATGCTGCCGCTGTGATCGCCGCGCGCCATGCCGTTGTAGAACAGGGCGGTCTTCTTCTTGGCACGCCACCAAGGCGGCGGATCAGACGGGAACGGCACAGGCTCGATCACCTCGCCCTCGTGATTGCGAAACTCCCAGGCCACCACGGGCTCATCGCTCCACGAGAGGTCTTCGTTACGGTGGGCCATCAGCGCGATCGCCATCGCTTCGGCCGGGTTTTGTCCGACGGTACGCATGGCCGTGATGTCGCTGAAGGCGGCGCTGCGCGTCATCATCTTGTTCAAATTGGCGGTCTCCGCGGCGTTCAGCCCGAGCAGCGCCGTGAGACTCGGATCGAGCCCCTGCCCCGGCGTGCCGACAGCGCCGCCGCCTCCGCCAAAGCCGCCCGTGAAGTCGGCGTCTGCCGTGCCGAGGCCTACGATCAGCTCACCGTTGAAGCTTCCGGCGTGGCACATCAGGCAGCTCACGTTGGCCACCTTCACACCATCACTGCTCGTGAAGACGTTCATCGAGTAGGGCATGCTCGCGTTGTCGTCGTTTCTGCCCTCGAGCTCAGCTCCCTCCGTGGCGGGGCCGAGCGCCATGCCCACGGCGCCCCCGAGCAAGGGGTTGTCGAGCAAGCGAGCCGGGATGCCACAGCCCATGTAGCCGCCGTTGAGCAAGAGCTCGCGGCCACGCGCGGGATCGCCGAGCTCCTGCTCCTCGCCCTCGAGTGCGATCCCCTGGTTCCACGGCCCCTCGCTCGGAATGGCCGCAGGCGCCGCGTCGCTCTCTCTCGCGCCTGCCGGCTCTGCGCCCGAGCAGCCGAGCAGCCCGACACAGGCCGACGCCGCAACAGACAACCATGCCCCGATGCGTCCCATCGCCCACCCCCGCTCATGTAGGTCAGTCGGCAGCAAGCTACACCGACGGCCCACTCGGCGGAAGCCATTTCATACGCATGCTCATCATCCTGCAGGCGGCCCACGATTCGACGCGCGCCGAAGACCGCGTAAAGTCCAGGCATGGGTCTGTTGGAAAAGCTACTCGGCGGCGCGAAAAAGGTGCCGCCCGTTCATCTGGATGATCAGAGCTTCGACGCGGAGGTCGCCCGCGCCGAGCTGCCGGTGTTGATCGACGTGTGGGGCGCTCGCTGCGCTCCGTGCAAGCAGCTCGAGCCTGTCATCCTCGAGCTCGCGGGCCGCTACGACGGACGCGTGAAGGTGTGTGAGATCAACGCGGAGAGCGCGCCGCGCACGATGCAACGCTTGCGCATCCAATCGACGCCCACCGTGCTTTACTTCAAGGCCGGCAAGGAGCTCGATCGCGTGACCGGCTTTCGCTCGAGCCTGTATCACCAGCAGGCGATCGAAGAGCTGTTCGGCATCGCGCTCAAGTAGCGCTCGCGCGCGGCTCAGCGACAGGCCTGCTGCTTCTCGCTGGTGCTGCCAGAGCAGCCGAGGGCGGCTTGCGAGCTACAGGTTTGGTAGTCCTCCTTGACGCCGCAGCCGGGCACGCTGCCATCGCTCCAGCCGCTACCCCCACAAAGCAGGAGCTGGCCTACCGCCTTGAGCCCGCACGTGCCCGCGGTGGTACTGAACTGCTGTGACGAGCTTCCGTCGCAGTTGTAGTCCCACGTGCGCTGACACAAGCAGAACTGCCCCTTCGGACAGTCGACGGGCTTGCAGTACCCCGCCGTGAAGTACTTCGTCTGCCCAGGAAACGCGGAGGCGCCCCCGTTGGAGCTGTCGTAGCAGTCCCACTTCCCGTCCTTGCGCGCGAACATCGTCCCCGCATCGCACTTGCACTTCGGCGCCGTGGCGCCGGTCTGTACGGGGAAGCCATCGCCGTCGGCGTCGGGATAGCAGGGCGCCGTTTGCACGTCGTTGTCGACGCCATCCTTGCAGTCGTTGTCGATGCCATCGCACTGCTCAGATCTGCCGGGATTGCGCTCCGGGTCGTCGTCGGCGCAGTCACCGCCATTCAGACCTGGCGTGGTGCAGGCGTAGGGTGCGTAGCCGTCCTGGTCGAGATCGATGAACGTGTGCACGCAGCCGACCTCGGCGGCGCAGGAATCTGCGGTGCAGTTGTCGCCGTCGTCGCAGCTCGGCACGGTGCCGTCGACGCAGGCGTGATCGACGCACGTCTCGGTGCCGTTGCAGGCATCGCCGTCGGCGCAGCCCTGGTCGTCCGTGCACTCCCAGCGACAGCCGACGCAGCCGTTCTCCGGTGCGACGCTGGGGTCGCAGTCTTCGCCCTGGTCGAGCGCGCCGTTGCCACAGCTCGTCGGCGCACAGGTGCCCTCCTGACACAGGCCCAGCCCCCCCTCGGAGAGCGTGCACATGGTGTCGTCCTTGGCCGCGCTACCCGCCACGCACAGGTGCGTCGCGTCGTCGCAGCGCTCCTCGCCATTGCACACTTGACCGTCGTCGCAGTCGCTCGCGCCCTGACAGGGAAAACGACAGGTCTCGGGATTGCAGCCGTCCGTCATGAGCGGCGTGGGCTCGCACTGCTCGCCGCGCTCCTCGTCAACGAAGCCATCACCGCAGCCGCTCGCCATGCACCTGCCGGACAAACACACAAAGCCTTCGACCACCCCGCAGGTGGTGCCATCTTCCGCCTTGGTGCAGTCCACCGTGCTCGCGTCCGGATCGACGACCGCGCCATCACCCGTGCCCCCGTCCGCTCCGGAAGTGCCCCCGTCTTTGGATCCGTTCCGGTTCGTCTTCGATTTCGCCTCGAGCGAGTCGAAGTCGTCGATGAACAGACATCCCCCAAGCGTCAGGCCGAGCATCAACAACAGGCTGCGTCCGCGAATGATCATCTTGGTACCTCGAGAGCTCAGAAGGACATCTTCGCCGCGAGCCCCGCTGCTCGTGGCGAAAGGACGGGAGCCAGCGCGACCTCACGGTCGTCCGAGACGCCCACGTCGAGCATGAACATCGTGACCGCTGCGCCCACCGCAGCCACTGCGGTGAACGTGGCAGCTGTCGAAACGATCGCCAGGGTTTTGCCGCTGTCGATCTCGCTTTGGGAACAGCGCCCACCCTCGCAATCTTTGTACTTGCCGTGGGCCACGAGGCCCGTGCCCAGCGCCGCGACTCCGAGCGCCCCCGCCACGCCGCCCACGATCCACGTCGGAAGACCCACCGCGATGCCCCCGCTCTTGGGCTCTGGTTGGGCGTCCTCGGGTTGAGCGGGTGTAACCGTGGGCTCAGGCGTGGGGGTCTCGGGCGCCTCGACTTGGGGCTCGTCCCGCGGTCCGACCTCGGCCTTGTTTTCGCGCTCCGCACGCAGCTCCGCGAGGCGTGCCTCTGCCTCCTCACGCAGGGAAGTCTTCGGGTAGCGGCCGAGCAGCGTCTCGAGAGCCACGATGGCGGCGTCGATATCGCCTGCCTTGTGGTGCGAGCTCGAGACGTTGAGCAGCATCTCTGGACGTCCAGAGAGCGCGAAAGCTTCCTGAAATTCCCGCGCTGCGGCCGCGTAGTCTTCCGCCTTGAAATAGGAGCTGCCCGCGAGGAAATGGCCGCGCGCGCGCTCGTCGTCGCTGCTCTGCGCGGACGCGCTCGAAAGGGACCACGACGCCATCACACATGTCGTGAACAGGAGCACCAACAGTCGCGGACGCGGGAACGTGGCCAAGGGCTTCTCCTTTGGGATGGCTGCGAAAAGGACCGTATCACGGTCGCAAGGGGCAGCCAGAGAGGATCCCAGAGAGCAATACGCGGCAGGCCCCAGGTCACATTCCCTGGACGACGCATCATTGGTAGTTCTGGTTGGACCAGGTCCTACCCGAGGCGTCTGTGTAGAAGCCGCACGCCACCTTCGTGAAGCTCGTGCTCGTCATGTTGAGATAGTGGCCGTGGGCCTGAAAGCAGCGGTCGTCACACGAATCCGAGGGCGGCGGCCCCTCCGCCCACATGGTGTCGAGACACGCGCCGAGCACTTCATCGACCCCACGCCAGCCGGGACACGTATTTTGGGCGGTCTCGTCGCACTGACCGAAGGTTCCGTGGGGATCTCGCATCTCGCCGTCGACGCGCGCCTGCTCATCAGCGCAGGACTCCGCCTCCACCCAGCGCTGGAGTGGCGGGAACCCGACGCTTTCGCGCAGGGCGTTGATGCGATCGACGCAGCGCTGGTGCGAATCGTTGGAGGTCGAACCACCCTGAGAGCCTCCGTCCGCGCCGTTTCCGCGCCCCGACTCGGACTGGTCTTGCTGCACCTCGCCCACACAACCGCAGAAGAGCGCGTACCCCACCACCCACCCCGCGCGGCAGAGCCCCCGGAACCGAGTCGTGGGATGCGGAATCGTGCGATCTACCTGCACCGCGACGATGATGCCACGGGCCGCGCGTCACAGCGAGACCTAGGTCGCGCGCGT
>CAYNOM010000107.1:0-13116 GCA_964398415.1 uncultured Polyangiales bacterium
GGCAAGCTGGCTGGTCAAAGCTCTCGGCGGCGCGTCGTTCGCGAATTTTGGCGAGTACGAGGCGACGTGGGCTGATACCACATCTGTAGTGGGGGCCAGTGACATAGGGTTCGGTACGGTTCCGAGCTGGGTGCGAGGGCTCCAACTGTACTATGGCGCAAGTCAGGCAGTTGGCTCAGAGGACCCGGGTGGATGGAGCGGTGTTCTTTCCATCACTCAAGACGCCACTTGGTATAGGGGCCACGGGGGGATGACCTTTCTTGGCGCTGATGGTTCGACATGGACGGTGGTCGGTCCCGGCCAGAGTGATGTGGAGGCTGCTAGCTTCGTCTTCGGTACCCAAAGCCGAAACGTAATCGCACCCCAGGCTGCTTTCGACCCAAGCCTGGGGGGACAAAAAGCGGGCTGGATTGCCAGCGTTCTTGCCACCCCGACACTGACCGCAAGCGCGTATGGCCCAATCAGATTCGAGGCAGCCAGATCGACACCGTCGCAGTATGGCTTTGATGCTCCGAAGAGCCTGGACGCCGTGGCCTCCCAAGACTTCGCTGATGCCCTCGAGCTCGTGGCCGCCGCGAACGCTCAGGCCGGTGGCCGTCCGGGATGCGGTACGGGGCAGACGGAGAACGTTCAGATCTCGGGTCCCGAGGACTTTCCTCGCATCGGCGGCATGCTCGAATGCGCGGGTCAGACGATCGAGGGCATGGTGCGTGACATGATGCTCGTGGGCATTCCCGCGAGCATCGCCAAGGCTGCGGCGACGTCAGGCGCGGTGCAGAACGTGGTGCCCGGCCTGCGCGGTGAAATGGGCTCCGCGGTCGGGAGCCTTGCGGGCTGGCTCGAGTCCTACGCCGGCGCGGCGAGCGCGGTTTCGCGTGCGATTCGCGACGTGGGGCTCGACTTCGAGGTGGCGGGCGCCCAGCTCAACATCAACGACTCGCAGGGCGAGTTGGCCGATCTCGCCATGACCTCGAGGATCTCGGCCGCCGCGGCCGCTTGCGGAGCCGCCGTCGGCAATGCGATCAGCGTGACCAACTGGGGTGGCGCTGCCTCGGCCTTGGCTGTGTGCGCAGATTCGGCCGTGCAGATGTCGGTCGCCATCAAGTCGAACAAGGCTGAGCTCGAAAAGCTGAGCGAGGAGCGTAAGCTCGCGCTGCTCGACCTGGCTGGTAAGATCGCCGACCACATGGACTCGATCGACGACGCGCGCATGGCGCTCGGCGAAGCCCACGCCAACGTGCAGTCGGTGCTCTCCCAGGTCGACAGCATCCGCAACCAAGCCAAGCGCGAGGTGGCGAAGGCCCTCGGCCTCGAGAGCGACGACTACGGCCGCGTGTTTCCGGTGAGCGCCGTGATGCGCGCCCGCTACAGCACCGCCAAGGTGCGCTACGAGCGCGCCCTGTGGCAGGCCCAGGAAGCTGCGTACTTGGCGCGACGTGCCCTCGAGCAGCGCGTGGGTAAGGACCTGAGCGAGATCGACAAGCCCATGGCGCTCGTGCAAGCGCCATCCAAGTGGGTCGACGCGGTATGCGCGAAGACCGGCCTCAACTACGAGCGCATCCGTAAGGGCAATGCCTCTAAGGAGGTCGATCCGGCCGACTCGTCGGTCGATCCCGACCCGTCGGATGCCGCGTACAAGGGCAGCGCCGAGTACGACTACGCGGACGGCTTCATCGGGGACTACGTGACGAATCTGGAGCGCGTGCGCGATTCCTGGGGCCTCGACTTCCCCTTCCAGGACGGCGACGACGTCGTGGTGCTCTCGTTGCGCGACGACCTGCTCAACCTCACGACCACGTGCGAGGTGGAGGGCTGGAACGAGTTGCTGCAGACCGCGCACTCGCTCGACGATCTTGCGGACGCGAGCGGCAAGGTGGTGGAGGCCTGGCAGTCGACGTGCTCGGAGGCAGCTTGCGTCGCCGCCTTGGACGAGAGCGCCGGGGAGCCCCTCACTTGCTACGTGCGAGATCCGGCCCAGGGCCTCGTGCCCAGCCCGAGCTGCAACGCGGACAACTACGTGAGCGACTTTGGTCACGGGGACTATTGGCCGCGGGCCGTGACGCTGCGTCGCGTCGGCGCCAATCAAGACCTGGTCGCCCAGACCAGCGAACCGCTGTACCGGCAGCAGGTGGAGGTGGCATCGGGTGCCTACTCGTTGAGCTGGTACCAGAAGCGCGACGAGCCGATCTTGCAGGTCGTCACGAGTGGCCCTGCCTCCTTCACGTTCGAAGGCACCTATACCTCCGAGGATGCGGCCCTCGAGGTGGGCGCCAAGTTCCTGCATCCGGAGTGGGTACGCCACTACGGCCACCTGCAAGTCGATGCAAGCGAGCCCCTCTACGTCGGTTGGATCGTGCCCGAGACGGATGGCGGCGTCGCGTTTGCCGCGCCGCAGCTCGAGCGCAACTCGAGCTTCTTGCCGGTTCCTGTGCAGCCCTTGTTCACCACGGGCGCTACGCGCACCGCACCGCGCGGGCTGTGTGCCGACGAAACGGGTGAAGTGCTGCGCGCTGACACCAGTTGGCGGCGCGGCTACGAGACCACGTGCACGTCCGCGAACGAAGAGACCTGCAAGGCGCTCGGGGGTCAGGAGCTGCTCGAGAAGATCCATTTCCGCGAGATCACGTTCGACATCAAGCAGGAGGAGATCGACCAGGGTAAGATCTTCTCTCGCGCGGGCTTCTCGAAGGGCAACTTCAACTACCGCCACAAGAACGTTACGGTCAACGTGGTGGGCACAGGTGTGAAGAACTGCGCGCAGAGCCAGTTTCCTTCGCAGTGCTACGGAAGCAACTTCCTCCAATACTCGCTGCGACACGAGCCGAACGGACCGGGATACAAGGTGCGAGCCTTCGACGGCGGCGTCTACG
Organism: uncultured Polyangiales bacterium; assembly: GCA_964398415.1. Lineage (GTDB taxonomy): Bacteria > Myxococcota_A > Polyangia > Polyangiales > DASUME01 > DASUME01. The sequence goes on from CAYNOM010000107.1 coordinate 2,871, forward strand.
AGGCGCCGCTGTTCACGGGGCGCATCCAGCAAGGCAAGGCGCTGGTGGCCGAGCGCCAGCTGAGCAATCCAATCTCGACCGCCGATAAGGCGCTGGTCAGCGATTTCACCTCCGGGCAGCTCTGGGGCCGCCCGCTCGACGGCCGGTACGTCCTGCGCGTCTACGACACCCCGGGCCTGAATTGGGATGCGCTGCAAGACATCCAGGTCGTGCTCGACTATCGCTTCTGGACGCGTCTCGACTAACCCCTCTCGAACCTCACGCCTTCACTCGACGCGACCATGATGACCATGTCCCCCTCATCCTCCACCGTTACGCGCGCGCTTTGCGCAGCGCTCGCCACGCTGTTGTTCTGGACGCCGCTCGCGACGACGGTGGCGCGGGCGCAGGAGAGTGCAGGCGACGAGGCGGCTTCTGACTACGCGTCTCGTTCGGTGTCAGGCGCAGGGGACGAGGTGGCGCGCGAGATCGCGACGGGCAAGGTCGGCGAGCGCAGCGAGGCGGCGGCGCGGGAATCGACGGCGGCGGGGTACGAGGCGAAGGACGACCCGGTGAAGCCGGGACGGGGAGACGACCCGGAGCCAGCGCCGCAGACCGAACCCGACCCGAATCCTGCGGAGCCGCTGCTGCTTCCTTCAGGCCCCGCGAAGACGGCGGTGACGCCACAGCAGGTGGTGCTGCCGAAGGGAGAGGGCTCGATCGAGGGGATGGGGGAGAGCTTCACACCCAATCTGTCGTCGGGCACGGGCACGTTCAGCGTGCCTGTCGCGCTGCCAAAGGGTCGCGCGGGGGTTCAGCCGAGTCTTGCGCTGAGCTACGCGACGAGCGGCGGCAACGGGCCTGTGGGCATGGGCTGGTCGCTTGGGGTACCATTCATCTCGCGCCAGACGGACAAGGGGCTGCCGCGCTACGTGGATGAGGCGGCGTGGCACGGTCAAGAAGACCGCTTCATGTACAACGGTGGGCAAGAGCTCGTGCCGGTGGACTCGGCGGCGGCATCCGCGGTGGACGGTGCGCCGGTGCCGCCCGAGCTCGGCAACTGGCAGCAATACCGCGCGCGCGTGGAGGGTGGGTTCATGCGCTTCTTTCGGGCGCCGGACTCTTCGCGCTGGGTGGTGCAGAGCAAGGACGGGACGCGGTTCGAGTTTGGCGCCTGCGGCGCGAGCGCGTCGCCTTGCACGCGGGCGGTGGTGAGCGACCCCGAAGACGACGCACGCATCTTTTCGTGGCAGCTCGTGCGCATGAGCGATGTGCGCGGCTCGACCGTGTACTACCGCTACCTCGAGAACGCAGGCACGCTCTATGTCTCGAGCATCGACTACACTTCGCCTGCGTCGTGCGGCGTAGCGCAAGCCCCCGCGGCCACGCGCGAGTGCGCAGCGGGGCTCGAGCAGTACGCGCACCACGTGGGGGTTGTGTACGAGACGCGTGCCGACGTGACGTCGAGCTACATCACGACGTGGCGCACAGAGCAGGCCCTCAGGCTGAAGCGCATCGAGGTGACGAGCGCGGCGGAGACGGTCGGGAACCGCTTTCTCGTGCGTCGCTACCACCTGCGCTACGACGCGGGGTCCTACCATTCGCTGCTGACCGACGTGCAGGTGGAGGGTCGGCCCTCGCGTCTGGATGGGCAGATCGGGGTGATGGTTGGGGATGCTAGCATCGCGGAGAGCGCGCTCGACGACCGCATCGTGGGCGAGCTGCTTCCGCCCATGCGCTTTTCGTACAGCGCGCCCAAGGCGACGACGAAGACCGTGGCGGGGTTTGGCGGGCTCGACGGCACGGTGCACGTGTCGAAGGCGAGCCCGGCACACTCGGCGAACGAGGGGCGGGTCGACTTCTTCGACGTGAACTCCGACGGCCTGCCGGACGTGCTCGTGACCGACCCTGCGCGCTACGAGGACGGCGCGGGGGTGTTCTTCAACGGCTTTGCGCGTGGCACGCCGGGGGATGCGGGCGACTTCTCGGAGGGGATGCGGGTGGGCATCCCTGCGGGGCTCTCGGGGACGCTGACCCTGTCGAGCCTGAACATCTTGCCTATGGACGTGGACGGAGACGGCCGCAGCGACGTGCTGCACATGCCGCGTCAGGCGAACTACGGCTACTTCGTGCTGAGTAAAGAGCCCGTGGCGTCGGGGCAAAGCTACGAACCTCTCGAGGGTTGGTCGTTTCACCACGTGACGAATCTGCTCCCGAAGGGGGTCACCGACCCGCGCATCGACCTTGGTAAGGATGGCACGACGATCAAGACGCTGGACGTGAACAACGACCACCTGATCGACGTGGTGCGCACGAGCGGTACGGCGGTGCAGGCGTGGCTGAACCTGGGTCGCTACCCAGGCGGCGAAGGGCGCTTTGGCTCGGCGAGCTTTCGCGCCGGGGCCTGGACGCTGAGCACGCTGCCGGTGGAGAGCTGCTTGCCGTTCTCGGGGCGCAATCTCGACTTCGGCGAGCCGGGCGTGCGCATCGCCGACATGAACGGCGATGGCCTTCAAGACGTCGTGAAGGTGGCGCCCGACGATGTGGTGTGGTGGCCGGGTCGCGGGGAGGGTGCATTCGGAGCTGGGCCGCGCTCCTGCGACGACCGCACGCGCGGGGGGCGCGAGCTCAGGATGCAGAACCCGCCACGGGAGCTCAACGGAGAGCTGTCCGGGCTGCACATGGTGGACGTGAACTCCGACGGCGCGACCGATCTCGTGCAGGTGGGTTTCTCGGACGTGAGCGTGTGGTTCAATCGGGGCGGCGAGGGTTTCACCGACCGCGTGGTGATCGCGAACACGCCGGGGAACGTGGACGCGCTCGAGCGGGTGCGCATCGCAGACATAGACGGCAGCGGCACGACGGACATCATCTACGCCGAGGCGCGCGCCTACCGCTGGATCGACCCCATGGGCGGACAGCGTCCGCGGCTTCTCACGCGCGTCGACAACGGCCTGGGTGCTCTGACGACGCTCGAGTACTCGACCAGCATCGAAGACTACCTGCGTGACCTTGCCGAGAGCCAGAGCTGCGATCCCGCGTCGCTCGAGTGCTTCACGTGGCAGCGCGAACCCTTGCTTCCGGGAGAGCGCGAGGGCGACTGCGATGCGCGGGTGATGGCGAAGAGCAAGACGTGTGTGCACCGCGCGGGGGGCAGCCCTGTGGTGAGCACGGTAGTCAGGCGGGTGACGACGACCGATCGCTTGGAGGTGCTGGGAGCGGAGCCGACGCTGACCGAGACCGAGTACCGCTACCACGACGGCTACTACGAAGGTATCGAGCAGGAATTTCGAGGCTTCGGCGCGGCGGACGCGATCGCCATAGGCGACGAGTACGAGGGGACGTCGATCACGCGCACGCATTTTCACCAAGGTAAGAGGCCCAACGACATCGCTGCGGACAGGCTGGCCGACAATCCGAACGAGGCGCTCAAGGGGCGCGAGTTTCTGACGGAGGTGTTCGACGAGTCGGGCAAGTACCTGAAGACGAGCCACGCGACGTACGCGGTGCGCGCGCTTGTGCAGGGCCTGAACGGCGTGGGCATCAGCTACGCGTACGTGAAGGCGAGCGACGAGTATCGCTACGACACGGTGCCGACGCAGCGCGCGTGGAACCCCGCGACGCTCGACAGCGTGGTGCGCGAGCGGGCGACGACGGGCTTGCTGGGCGTGGCCGATGCGCCGGCCGAGGCGGGCGACGCGAAGCACGTGGTGCCTGTGCGGCACGTGGGCTACGCGCGGATTCGCACGACGATCGACCTCGTGGACAACGTGGGCAACCTGCGCACGCAGACGGCCTGGGGTCGCGGCGGGCGCGGTGAGTTTAGCGAGGTGGTGAGCGACGAGCGCATCGTTGCGCACTCTGAGCCCCAGCGCATCGACGACTACGCCTGCGGCAACACGGGCTGGCTCTGGCGCACGGCGCGGAGCTATGTGACGGGCGCGGCTGCGAACGAGCGGTTTGGCGATACGCAGCAAGTTTACGACTTCTGTGGCAATCAAGTGCTGTCGCTGCGCTCGGCGACCCTTCCCACGGCCTACGACTTTTCGGGCGACGGCAGCGCGCAATCGCTCACGCAGACGAACAGTCAGGAGACGGCCTCTGCGCAGTTTGACGTGTGGGGTCAACCGCTACGCTCTTGCGGCGGTGCGGACCTCACGGCGGGTACGCAGAATTGCCTGCGCTACGGCGAGGTGAGCTACGACGAGGCCTACGGTGAGCTCGTCACACGCGAGTCGATTCAGGCGACGCCCACGCTGACGCTGAGCACGAGCGCCACGTGGGACCGCGGCCTCGGAGTGCTGAACACGGCCACCGATCCCAACGGCTACGTGAGCGAGGTGAGCTACGACGGCCTGGGGCGACTCACCGCGACGCTGCTGCCGAACGTGGAGGGCTGCGGCACGGCGCGGGTGCCGACGACACGGATTCAGTACGAGCTCACGACGTCTCCGGCGCTCCAGCCCCTGAGCCGCGTGCGGACGGTGTCGATCCTGAGCTGCGTCAGCGGCGACCATCCGGACAGTCAGCTCGAGGCCTACGCCTACGTCGACGGCCTGGGCCGTCCGCGCGCGGCGCTCGCGGAGGGCGAGAGCGATGGGCTCGCATGGGAAGACGGCCGACCGCACGCGTACACGCGGAGCGGGCTTCAGCTCTTCACAAGGAAGGGCCAGGTGCGCCAGGCGTACCAGCCGTCGTACTTCGATGGAAGTCCAGACGACTTCGCCGCCGTGCTTGCGCCGCCGAGCGTGCCCTACACCCGAGCGCGTTACGACGCCTTCGGCCGGCCAACGCTGAGCATCAACGAGGACGGCAGCTACAAGTCGATCAGCTACCACGCGTTGAGCACGGACGTATGCGACGAGGTCGACAACGGTCAGGCATGCCTCGGCGAAGGCCAGCTCGCGGGAACGTGCACCACCCAGCGCACAGACGGACACGGCCGCACCATCGACCAGCACCTGCGGCAGCGGACGCGCGAGGGGCAAGACGAGCACCACCGGCTGTTCAGCTACTACCGTGCAGACGGGGCCGTCACGCGCATCGTGCGCGCGCTGACTCCGAGAAACGCGCTACGCCCCGATGCAGGCTACTCGAACGTGTCGCGTTCCGTGGAGCGACGCTTCATCTACGACTCGCTCGGGAGGCGCATCGCGTCCGAAGACCCCGACACCGACGACCGCGCGCAGTCGAGCGCGGCGCGGCGCTCCTGGCGCTACTTGTTCAACGGCGTGGGAGACCTGGTGGCCGTGCGCGACCCGCGCGGTTGCGGGCAGAACTTCTACTACGACCTCACGGGGCGCCTTGTCGGCGAGGCCTACGTGGGCTGCGCCGAAGCACAACTGGGCGAGGTGGCCTCGAGCGACGTCCCCCCGGGCAGCGTGGGCATGGGGCGCACTACGTCATCCACGCCGGTGCACGCGCGCTACGTCTTCGACGGCTACCCCGCGTGGGCGAGGGGCCTTGTGCCCACGAGTGCGGCGGCGGTGCTTGGACGCGCGACTGGCGGCGAAGACCGCGCCCAGCGTTCGATCGTGGCCTACGACGCGCGTGGCAACGTGACCTTCGCGGCGCGTCAGGTGGCGGTGATCTCCGAGCCCCGCCCGCTCACGGACTCCACGACCTCAGACGGCCGCCCGGCCTCCGACGCTGCGGGCGAGAGCCCGAACCTGGCGAGCGTGAGCTACGACGCGTTTCATACCTACACGCGCAGCGCGACGTTCGACCACGCGGGACGCACGCTCACGTCGACCTTACCCATCGATCCCGACTACGCCGGGACGGGCACAGCGCCAGTCTTGAGCGGGCGCATGCAGTACTACAACAGCGGCGCACCGAAGTCGGCAGAGCTCGGCGTCGACGGCACCTATCGTCCGGTGGTGCAGCACCTACGCTACACGCGCGATGGTTTGCCCTCGGGCACGGTGTACGGCGACGAGGGCTTCACGGGACGCACGGCCACCGAGAGTCGCGTGCTGTACGACGCGCGTCGAAGGCCGATTCAGCTCTTCACGTCGCGCACTCCGGAGGCAGAGCGCGCGCCGCAGACGCTCGGCAGCGTGACCGAGGTGATGCATCAGCGGCTGAGCTGGGACGGCTCGAGCAACCTGTGCGCGGTGGACGACCGCCGCCCAGGGAGCGAGTGGCCCGAGGGGCACAAGCCTTACGATCAAACCATCTACCACGACGCCCTGTATCGCGTGGCGTCGGTGCAGTACGCCTACCACACGCCCACGAAGGAAGACTTCGAGCGTCTGGCAGACGGCACCGAGCGCGCGCCCGACTGGCGCGACGAGGAAGCGCGGCATCGCGAAGCCGATCCGATGCGGCCCGAGGCACCTGAGATGGTGTCGTCACCGGCCGACCGACGCGTGATCGACCTCGAGTACAGCCACGACTGGCTCGCGAACATGACGAGCTGGCACGACGACGCGGAGCAGTTTTACGAGCGCAGCGTCGGTGAGATCGTGAACGGCAACGGCGTGGGCAATAGCTCCGCCACACCGGCCCTGCGTCCCGCGGCCCTGTACCTCGCGAGCAACCTCGCCGACGCGCCGGCAGGCGAGGGCGGCTACGTCGAGCTCGACTACGGCAAGAGCGGCAACGTGCTGGCGATGACGGTGCACGGCCAGTGCGACAACGCCGGCGCCAACGTCTGTCGCGATCCGGGCGGCACCGATTTGAGCGCGCGGAGAAGTGCGTTGCGCACGAGCTGTGCGTGTGAGGTCGAGCAGCACTACGTCTACCGCTGGGACGAGCTCAACCGCCTGCACGAGGCGCGTCGCTACGATCGTGAAGCTGGTGCGTGGCAGCTCGCGGCAAGGCAGCGCTATCGCTACGACGCGGGGAATCAGCGCGTCGTGAAGCAGACGTTCGACACGGTCGGCGAGCAGCGCGTGGCGCTGTACGTGTACCCCGGCGACTTCGAGCGGCGCGGGCTGGTGGTGCACGGGAGCGGAGCGACGTATCTGTCCGCGGGCGCCGACGTGCCCCTCGCGCCGCCGATGCAGGGGCTGCACCACTGGTATCGCGCGGAGGATTGCACGGATGTGCCGTACATCCAGTGCTCCGATCGGATGGGTAACGGGCAGGCCGGTAACGGCTCGGCGGAGCGCTCGCCGGACGTGGTGCCGGGGGCGCTCAACGGTCGAGCCGCTTTGGTGGCCGATGGCACCATCTCGCAAGGGCCTACAGCAAGCCAAACCTCCTCGACGCCGGTGACGAAGGCCTTCACGATGAGCTGGGTCGCGGCCGTGGACGGTGGCGTGGGTCAACAGCTCTGGATTCTGGACACCCGATTGTCCGCAGAGGAGAGAAATCGCTCGTACGTGACCGTCAGCGAGAGCGCCAATGGCCCTCGCATTACCTGGCGAGCCCATCCGAACTACGGCGTGGGACCCCAAGTGAACGCGACCGACCTGAGCGGTCCCGCGCCCATTGGGCGCGCGTTTATCGCGACGATTCGCGCGCAGGAGGGACGCGTCGAGCTGTACGTGGACGGACGCCTCGTGGACTCGGAGGACGTCTCTACGATCGACACGGCGATCGCTGGCTATTTCGGCAATGGGACTACCACGCACATGGGCGAAGCGCTGATGTACGAGCGCGCGCTCAGCGACACTGAGCTCGACGAGATGCATCGCTATCTCGCCTATGGCTACGGCCTCTCTCTGCGGGACGACGCGGGCGCGGCGGTTTCGCCTGTACCGCCTGGCGATTCGGAGACCCAGTACCTGATCGCCGGCGCCCGCGTGGTGTGGAAGAACCGCGCGCGGCAGAGCGCCCTCCTCGACCCCGAGCAGCGCATCACCTTCGCGGTCACGAACCTCATCCAGAGCACGAGCGCAGTCATCGAGCTGACCACGGGCGAGCTCGTCGAGGTAGGCGGCTTCTACCCGAACGGCGCGCGCGAGCAACAGCTCGGCGCGAGCGATGAGGTGGGCGGCGCGGCGCTGCCGCTCGAACCCGTGGGGTTCACCGGGAAGGAAGCGGACGAAGAGGTCGGGCTCACGTACTTTGGTGAGCGGTACCTGATTCCGCGCATCGGGCGCTGGGCGACGCCGGACCCGCTGAGCGTGCATGCGGCCGGCGGCGGCGAGGCGGGCAACTCGTACCACTATGTGAGTGGGAATCTGCTGCAGGCTCGGGACCCGTTGGGGCTCGATCCAAACCAGAGCGTGCCGGATTCAGCGGCTGTCGCACGCGAAGACGCCGCGGCTCAGATGTCGATCGATCCCTCGCTCCATGAGGCCCCGGAGCAGGCCTCCGCGAACATGAGCGTGTGCGCGTCGAGCACCTGTCGAACAGGCACGCAGTCGGACGCGCTGCCGACGAACGTTCCCACTCGCAAGGAAATGTTCGAGGCGCATCGCGAGGGAGCCAAGAAGGGCGTCGTCAACGGTACAGGCATTCTTTGGGCAGGTGCGCCGCCTGAGGGCGAGTACCACCCCGACACCGTCGAGGCAGCCGCGCAGCGCGGGCATGAGGCGGGAGTTCTCTTCACGGGAGTGATGACGGCGGGGCTCGGGCTGGTTGGCCTTGCAATGAAAGCGCCACCGGGTGCGCCGCGCGCCGTTGGTGGGCGTGCACCGTCGGTGCCTCTCGATGAGGGAGCGGTAGTTGAGAGTTCGTCGGCGGGGCGGACCGTCGCGGAGGCTGCACCGCGAGATCTTCACGCGGAGGCCGTTGCTGCGCGCGATTCCCTTGTAGGAAAGCTTGCGACGCAGCGGCATTCGCCGGCAACCGTCGTTGGCGCATACTCTCCCTCGTCCGGCCGAGTAACAGCGGGAGCGAGTCGGGGCGGCGGTCTCGGCTGCGCGGAGGGAGTCTGTAGCGAGGCCCTCGGGCATCCACCTGACATCCAATTCACGCCTGCTATCAGGCCGAGGACGGGGCAACCGGTTGACGTGTGCCCGACCTGCGAAGGCACCTACGGTCGGGGCGCATTCCCGGATCCCGCGACGCGCTTTAGAACCGATCGGGGAGAGTAGTGATGACATTGGTGATTCCGAAGGCGCCCACTGACGTTCTGGGTTTCGAGTACGACTGGCTTGGGAGTGACGACAGCGGATGCGTTGCGCTGTTCAGCACTGCTGGTGCCGGCTTCGCGCCGAAAGCGTTCCTCCGCGACACGGACGCTCACGACACTGCGATCCAGGCCGTCCTCGCTCTGCCCGCTACAACACAGCCGAGGTTCGCTCCAGATCTCGCTCCGGGTCTCATCAACACCTGGCGACTCGTCGCCGAGCGAGGCTTGTATGCCTACGATTGTGATCCCAATGGCGGTCACTACCGTCTCGTCGCCGCTCCTGCCGTTCCCGCTCGGGTCGACTCACTTCCGCTGGCCGTGGCCAACGTCGCTACCGCGGTCAGATGCCCATTGTGTTTCGAGTACCTGCCCATCATCACCGACGACGTTCTGATCGAGGAGGGGTCGGAGACGTAGAAGAAAGGGACGGACTCGCTACGATTTGTCAATGAACGGCGTGTCTATTTTTCGGTCCTTTCTGGAACGCCAATGACTGGCGCTTCTGGGCCTGGTGCGCCGGCACCTTGGCGGACAGAGTTGAGCATGCACGCACGTGTGCATCGCGTGCGAGGCAAGCCCTTGTACGAGTGTTCGTACCCCCAGGGAGAGGGTGCGAGGCTCTAGGCTGGGAGCGCGGTGGGGACGGTCCTGCATGATAGCGGTGAGGATCAGGGACGGATCTCGCGATCTAACTTTTGCCGTTCATCCGTGCTTGGGCGTCACAGGCTCTCGTTGCGCCCCCGGGGCGCGGCGCGGGGCGTGCGAACGCGGTTTGAAGATCCCACTCGTGCACGCCGCGTGCCGCGCAGCCGCGTGTACTTGGGGTTGCAACGCTGGCGTATGGGATGTCGGACCAGGCGCTGCCACGCCGCGCCCCCCAAGAATCCAAGCCGGAAGCCGCGTGCGCGTTGGCTCTCGTCGGCGGCGCTCTCGCTGGCGCGGCGGTGGGCGGCGCCATGAGTGTGGGCACGGCTTACGCCCGCGGCGTCGCACGGGCGGGCGCTGGATGCAACCGGGGCGCGTAGCATGGCCGGAACGCCCGCATCAGGACGCCAGTCGCGGAGGGCTTACTCTGCATCCAAACGTCGCGCAGCTCAACGTGGGGCCGGCGTTTGGCCTCTCGTTTCCGTTGCCTTCGCGCTGACTGCTGGTCCACCGTCAGTGGCAGGCAGTGCACGCCCCACTCACCGCCGACCCGCCCCCTTCGGCCTCCGCTGCGACACACCCCGCGCGTTGAGC
>CAYNOM010000108.1:0-13105 GCA_964398415.1 uncultured Polyangiales bacterium
AACCAAAGGCGGGACGAGCGCGTCACGATCAACAAGGAGTTTGAGTCGTTCGATGCGTTCGTACACGAGTACGTGACGAACGTGTCGCGCTCGGGCGCCTTCGTGCGCTCGTTGTCGCCACTTCCCGTCGGCACCCAGGTGAACCTGAAGTTCACGGTCATCATGGACGACATCGAGGTCATCGAGGGTGTGGGCGAGGTGGTGCGCGTGGAGAGCGATCCACCCGGCATGGGCGTCGTCTTCACCGAGCTGAACGACTACTCCCAGCGTCTGATCGCGCGCCTGCTCACCCTGCCGCGCGACACAGCGTCGGGGTCATGAACCCGTTTCGCTTCGGCCCCCGGGCCGTACCCGCCGCAGAGCTCAGCGATGCGGAGCTGGAAAACGAGCTCAGCGCGCGCCGTCAGCGCACGGGCGCGCCCACCACGCGCCGCCTGGCCGATCATGAGGCGGCTCGCCTGTATGCCCAGCTCGAAGTGCCAGTGGGGGCTCCGCTCGACCAGGTCAAGCGAGCCTACCTGCAGCTGAGCGAGCGCTACGCGCCCGAGCGACACGCGGGTGACGCGCGCAAGCAAGCCCTGGCCAAGGAGCTGCTCGCGCGCCTGAGCGAGGCTTATCGCGCGCTCAGCGCCTTTCTCGAGGCGAAGGCGCGATAGCCCGATCTCACCTTCTGCTGCGTCGCAGCGAGAGGCCGAAGACCCGTTCGCGTCCCGGATGGATGCAGAAGCCAGCGCGCCCGCAGGGCCCGACTGAGGCGCACTTCCTGGTGCGTCGCAGGGAGGGCGCGAGGACGAAAGCGGCTTCTGCGCCATCCGGGACGCGAACGCTCAGGTGACCGCGCGCAGGTAGGACGCCTTCACCAGCTTCAGCAGCACCTCGCACGTCTCGAGATCGCTGGCGAGGCTCTTGTTGAGCACCGTCTCGACCGTGCCGTAGTTCACGACGAGCTGCAGCACGTCGAGCTCCCCGGGCGAGAGATCGCGCAGGGGCGGCACCACGGGCATGGCGAGCGACAAGGTGGCGTGATGCGGAGGCAACTCGTTGGCGATGCGGCGCAGCTCGTCGATCTGCCGAAACGCCTCCATCAGGATGCCCTCGGTCGACATCTCCAGCCGCTGCGGGAACTCGCGCTCCACCGCAGCCTCCATGTCGAAGGTGCCATGCTCCCAGGTCAAGATCCGGATCAAGCTCTTGAGCGGAGGCACCTCTTCCTGGTCGTTGACCGAAGAGAAAACGACGGCCCCCTTGTCCAAGAAGATCTTGCCCTCGGCATCATCGGTGCGCACGACCAACACGCCGCTCTTCTTGCTCGTCGAAAAGAGCTGCATCAGATCGGGCAGCGGCACCTCGTCGATCGACCCCGACATGGTACGCGCCTGGGTCGGCCGGCTCTTGCCCGCCTGCTCCATCTTTTGGGGACTGGCAGCCGTCGAGGCGGGATCGGCAGTGACGAGCTTGATGATGCTCGTGCCGATGAGGATTCGATCACCTTCGTTGAGCTTGGCGCGCTTGATCTTCTCGCCGTTCACGAAGGTACCGTTGGTCGAGCCCAGGTCCTGGATGAAGATCTGATCGTCGGTGACGATGATCTTCGCGTGCCTTCGCGAGACCATGTCCTCCACCAGGACCATGTCGAGCTCGCTCGAACGCCCGACCACGATTTCCCGGTTCGGCGCCAACGGGAACTCGCCTCCCTGGTATTTGCCAGAGATGAAACGCAGGGCGTAACCGTTCATCGGTGTGGGTACCGGCGTCGGCGCTTTTCTCGGGGCTTGCGGCTCCATTCAACCTAGCGCGCAGCACGGTGCGCGAACTCTGTAAGGGTAGGAGTTGAAAAGGCCTTTGGTCAAGGTTCGGGTAAGCCCGTAAACACGAAGGCCGACTGAGGCCGGGGTGTTATAAACGAATCGATGGGATGGATCACGTGGGCGATCGTCGTGCTTTGCGCGCTCGCTCACCTGATGACCCCACATGAGGCCACGGCCCAGGGAGACGGCCGCCTCGTCTGGCGCACGATCTCGACGACCCATTTTGAGATCCACTTTCACGAGCCCCTCGGGATTGTGGCCCGCCATGTTGCCGCAGAAGCCGAGAAAATTCATGAGCGCCTGACCGCGGCCCTCGATCTGCCGCTGCGCCAGCGCGTGCAGCTCGTGCTCAGCGACAACGACGACGCCGCCAACGGGCTTGCGGGGCCGCTTCCCTACAATGCCATCCGGCTGCGTGTCGTTGCGCCCGAAGACATGTCGCCCCTCGCGGACTACGACGACTGGCCGCGGCTCTTGCTCACCCATGAGCACACCCACATCTTGCACCTCGAGCACGCGACGGGCCTGCCGCGTGTCATGCAGTACATTTTCGGCCGCAACTACACCCCCCAGCAGTACCTGCCCGGCTGGATCGTCGAAGGTCTCGCGACCTTCGAGGAGAGCCGCCAGACGAGCGGTGGGCGCGCGCGCGACAGCATCTTCGCGATGTACATGCGCATGGACGCCCTCGAAGACCGCATCCTGCCCCTCGACATCCTGGGCTTCGATGGCGAGCCCTGGCCCCACGGCACGGTGCGCTACCTGTACGGACAGGCGCTCGTCAGCTTCATCGCCGACAAGTACGGCGAAAAGGCCCTCGGCCAATTCGTGCGCGAGTATGGACGGCGCCTCGTCCCCTACGGCGTGAGCCGCTCGTTCAAGCGTGCCACCGGCAAGGGCATCGTCGAGCTGTACCAAGACTTCAGCGACGACCTGCGCACACGGGCGCGAGCCGAACGCGATGCGGTGCTCGCTCGAGGCCGCATCGAGGGCGAGCGATTGACGTTTCACGGCGAGCTCACGCGCACCCCGCGCTTCGTCTCGAACCATGCCCTCGTCTACGCGCTGGCCGACGCGCGTCATGTTCCCGAGCTCCGCACGCTCTCGCTCGACACCGCCAACACCACGCGGGTCACGCGCACGACGAGCGTGGCCGAAAGCGCCCTCGTCCATGGCACGCGCGACATCGTGTTCAGCGCGCCCGACTTTCACCGCACCACGTACTTCTACAACGATCTGTTCCGCGCCGAGCTCGACTCCGGGCACACGCAACGACTGACCCGCGGGTTGCGTGCTCGCGAGCCCGACGTGTCCCGCGATGGCAAGCACATCGCCTACGTCGTCCACGGTGCGGGCACGAGCCACCTCGAGCTCGCCGAGCTGAGCGACATCGCAGGCACCCGACGGGTGCTCGTGCAGAGCCGACGCTTGGAGCAGGTGTTCACGCCGCGTTTTTCGCACGACGGTCGACGCATCGCCTACGGCGGCTTTTCGCGCGGCGGCTATCGCGACATCTGGATCGTGGACGTGGCCACGGGCGAACGACTGCGCATCACCCACGATCGGGCCCTCGATCGCGGCCCCGTCTGGTCGCCCGACGACCGCACGCTGTACTTTGCTTCCGACCGCACCGGCATCTCCAATCTGTACGCCTACGACGTCGAGACGGGAGCGCTGCGCCAGCTCACGAACGTGCTGGGCGGCGCCTTTCAGCCAGACGTATCGCCCGACGGTCGCTCGCTCGTCTACGTGGGCTACACGAGCTTGGGTTTCGATCTGTATCGCTTGGACCTCCAAGCCCATGCACCCCTCACGCCCCTTGCCTCCTACGCGCGCCCCGAGGCCCTACCCCTGCCGCGGCCCGAGGCCGTCTCGAGCCGTCCCTACCACCCCCTGAACACCCTCTTGCCGCGCGCCTGGGACCTGAGTCAGGACGACGATGGGGTGGAGTCGAGGCTCGTCGCGAGCACCGCTGGCGCGGACGCCGTGGGGTTTCACAACTGGTCTTTGACCACCACGGTCGGCCTCGAAACCGGCAACACCTCCGCCAACGTCGGCTACGCCTACCGAAAACCGCGCTTTCCCGTGCTACTCGGCGGATCCATCCGCCGCAGCGAGCGCGGAGATCTGATCGCCAACGACAGGTTTCAGCGCTGGCAGGCGCGCTTCTATTCGGCCTCGATCGGCACGAGCCTGTCCTTTCCGCGCGGCCTACATCGCTTCGTGGTGCGGCCCGACTATTCGCTGAGCTACCTGCAGAAGCGCGATGCCTTCGGCGTGCGCCTCGATCCCAACGGCGCTCCCCCGCGCCTGCCCCCCCTCGGCTTCGATGCCCGCCTGGGTACGACCTTCAGCTACTCGACCTCGCAGCGCCAGGCCTGGGACATCAGCGATTCGTGGGGTCACACGTTGACCCTGCGTACGAGCTTGCGCGATCGCATGCTCGGCAGCCGCGACAACGACGTGGGTCTGAGCTTTCGCGCCGAACAGTACGTGCGCTTCGACTTTCGCGAGAGCGTGCTCGCCTTTGCCTACACGGGCGCTTGGGACACGCCCAGCTCCCTCGGCGGCTTTCCTGCGCAACTCGTCCCGCTGTTCGACTACATCGCCAACACGCCCCCGGCCCCGGCGGACATCGCGCGGTTACGCGGCTTCGCGCTACGCACAGGCGATCAACTCCAGGTCGTGCAAGTCGAGTATCGCCTGCTCGTCGCGCGCTTGAATCAAGGGCTCGACACGCTGCCACTGTTTGGCCGGCGCGTTCACCTCGCCCTGTTCAGCGACGTCGGCGACGCCTACACCGGTCGCTTCGACGTGTCGCGCCTGGGGGTCGGTCTCGGCGCCGAGCTGCGCTTCGATTGGTCTGTCGCCTACGGTACCGGCTACACCCTACGGGCCGGCCTCGCTCATGGCATCACGGCAGGCGGCGAGCTGCAGTGGTACACCGCGATCGCCAGGCCCTTCTGAAGAGCCCTCAGATCTCCATGATGTCCTTTTCCTTCTTGGCCACCATCTCGTCGACGTGGTTGGTCGCGCCCTGGACGATCTCGTCGACCTTCTTCTTGGCCTTCTCGACCTCGTCCTTGCCTGCGCCGCCGTCCGCCTCGACCTGTTCGAGCATTTCGCGGGCCTCGTGACGGTGCTTGCGGATCGCCACCTTGCAGTCCTCGCCAGCGCGGCGAGCGATCTTGCTCAGATCGCGCCTTCGCTCCTCGGTGAGCGCGGGCAAGGGAATGCGCATGAACTCGCCGTCCGTCTGCGGGTTGAGACCGAGATCGGCTTCCAAGATGGCCTTCTCGACGGCCCTCACGTTCTGCTTGTCCCAGACCTTCACCATGAGCATGCGTGCCTCGGGCACGCTGACCGTGGCGACCTGCGAGAGCGGCGTGGGCGTGCCCCAGTAGTCGACGCGGATGCCGTCGAGAATGTCGGGGTTGGCGCGGCCGGTGCGAATCTTCGACAGCGCTCCTCGCAGGGCTTCGTGTGACTTGTGGGCGTCTGTTTTGAGCTGGTCGAGGATGTCGTCGATCATGGGCTCCCCTCCGAAAATCTAGCGATCCTTATAGTATGAAGCGCTGCGAGGTCGACGCACGACCTACCTGCCGTTTGATCTTCACTCGCCTTGCTCGGCCACCAAAGTGCCGAGGTCTTCGCCTTGGACCACGCGCTGAATGTTGCCACGCTCACCGAGCGCAAAAACACGGATCGGCAGCTTGTTGTCCCGACACAGCGTGACGGCGGTGGAGTCCATCACGCCCATGCGCTCCTGCAGGAATCTGTCGTAGCTCAGGCGCCTGAACATCTTCGCGTCGGTGAACTTGACCGGATCCTTCGTGTACACGCCCTCCACCTTCGTGGCCTTACACAGGACCTCAGCCTGGATCTCCATCGCGCGCAGGGCGGCGGCGGTGTCTGTGGAGAAGTAGGGGTTGCCCGTGCCGGCCGCGAAGATCACCACACGGCCCTTCTCGAGATGCCGCACCGCGCGACGGCGGATATAGGGCTCTGCCACCTGATTGATCTGCAGCGCCGTCATCACCCGCGTGGGCACGCCCTGCTTTTCGAGCGCGTCCTGCACCGCGAGGCCGTTGATCACCGTGGCCAGCATGCCCATGTAGTCGGCCGACGTGCGGTCCATGCCCTGGGCGCTGCCCTTGAGGCCGCGGAAGATGTTGCCGCCCCCGATCACGAGGCCCAGCTCGGCGCCGAGCGCGTGAACCTCGGCGATCTCGGAGCAGATGGCGATCAGAGTTTCGGGATCCACGCCGAAGCCGCCTGTCGAGCCGCACAAGGCCTCGCCAGAGAGCTTCAGCAGAATCCGTTTGTGCTTGAGCGTTTCGCCGGTCGACATGCTGTGCCTCGCTGTTGAAAAACCCCGGAAGGCCGATGGGCCTGCCGGGGTCTACCAGAAACCTGCTGCGCTGCTCGCGTGTCCCAGTTGCGCGTTCGAAAACGGGCTCGGGGCCCACGCCCGAGCGCTCAGCCCTTCAGTGCCTCGGCGACCTCGGCAGCGAGATCGGTCTGCTTCTTCTCGATGCCCTCACCGAGCTCGTAACGCACGAAACGACGCACCGAGATCTTCTCGCCGATCTTGGCCGTGAGGGCCTCGGCGATCTGGGCGATGGTCTTGCCTTCTTCGCTGGCCACGGAGGCCTGCTCATCGAGGCAAATCTCCGCCTGCCACTTGTCGATCTTGCCGGCGACGATCTTCTCGCGAACCTCGTCGGGCCGCTTCTTACCGCTCTGCGCCTCTTCCTCGGCCATCTGGGCCAGGAAGAGCTCCTTCTGCTTCGCCACCACGTCGGCGCTGATGTCCGAGCGGCGCACGAACTGGGGCTGCATCGAGGCAATCTGAAGCCCGACCTCGTTCGCGAAGCTGAGGAAGTCCTCGCTGCGCGCCACGAAGTCAGTCTGGCAATTGACCTCGACGAGCACGCCGAGGCGGCTGCCGGGGTGGATGTAGGCGTGGATGACGCCATCGGCCGCGATCGCGCCCGCGCGCTTCGCCGCCTTGGCGAGACCCTTGGCCTGGATCAGCTCCACGGCCTTTTCTTCGTTGCCTTCAGACTCCTCCAGAGCCTTCTTGCAGTCCATCATTCCGGCGCCGGTGCGATCGCGCAGCGCCTTGACCATTTGGGCCGAAATAGCAGCCATCGGTAGCTCCCTCCAAAGTCCTGAGTCGATCAATTCTGGGTGTCGCCGGCGGGGGCGTCCGTGGCCTCGGGAGCGCTCGGCGCTGCCTCAGCCTGCGGAGCGCCACCCTTCTTGCCCGGGCGACCGCCGCGACGCGCACCGCGCGAGAACTCGACCTCGACGCGGCTGTCGCCGCTGGGCCGCTGGCTCTGGCCACCCTCGTTGCGGAACTCGCGACGACGCTGCGTGCCCTCGATGCACGCATCGGCGATGCGCGAAGCGATGAGCTTGACCGAGCGAATGGCGTCGTCGTTGGCCGGGATCACGAAGTCGATCTGGTCGGGATCGCAGTTGGTGTCGGTGATGGCGACGATCGGGATGTTGAGGCGACGCGCCTCGGAGATAGCGATGTGCTCATTGTGGGGATCGACCACGAACATCACCGAGGGGATGTTGTTCATCGCCTTGATGCCGCCCAAGAACTTCTCGAGCTTCTCGCGCTCGCGGGTGAGCATCAGCGCTTCCTTCTTCACGAGGGCGTCCATCGTGCCGTCCTCGGTCATGCGCTCGAGCGAGCGCAGGCGCTCGATGCCCGTCTTGATGGTGCGGAAGTTGGTCAGCGTGCCGCCGAGCCAGCGGTCGTTGACGAAGAACTGACCCGAGCGCAGGGCCTCCTCTTGGATGATGTCCTGCGCCTGACGCTTCGTGCCGACGAAGAGCACGTGTCCGCCGCGACCCACCGCCTCGACCACGAAGTTGTAGGCGCGCTTGAACAGCTGCGCCGTCTGGTCGAGGTCGATGATGTGGATGCCGTTGCGCGCCCCGTAGATGAACGGGCGCATCTTGGGATTCCAGCGCTTCGTCTGGTGGCCGAAGTGACAGCCCGCCTTGATGAAGTGCTGAACGCCGATGGGCATGTCGCCGAGCGCGACGTCACTGCCGAGTGCCTGCTGTGTCTCACTCATGGTTGCTCTCCTCGTGGTTGAACCCCCACCTCCGCCGCCGAAGCGACCCCCGTTTTGCTCGGGAGCACCGGACCTCGGCGTTTGAGCGCCGGAGATGGTTGTGATTTCGGCCGCGCTAGCGAGCGCAACCGGCCCCTCCGAAGGGGCGGCATCTCGTAGCACGCGATGGACAGGGGACAAGGCTCGTGCACCATCGGCAGCGGCCTGCGAAGCAGGCGAGCGCAAAGAGGCACGGTTGGCGTAGGATTGTCCCGAACGGGCCTGTGCCCACATAGCAGGCAAAGTGCTGGATATCGTTGACAGAGAACGGGTGCGCGGACGGTTGCGCGGCGCCCTGCATCACGCCCTGCAAGAAGGCCTGCTCATCCGCCCCGGCGAGGGTCGGCGCACTGCGCTTCTGTTCACGCACCTGGTGCTCGCGTCCTCGGTCTTCGTGATGGGCCGCACGGTGCGCGACACCCTGTTTCTCTCGCGCTACTCGCTCGACGCCCTGCCCTGGATGTTCGTCCTGTACGGGGTGGCCTCTGCGCTCACCGTGGTGATCTACGCCCGCGTCGCAGACCGGCTGCGCGGCGACAAGATGATCGTCGCCTGGAGCGCGCTCGGCATCGCCACCTACCTCGGGAGCTGGGTGTGCGTGAGAGCGAACCTGCCCTGGATCTATCCCGCCTTCTACGTCTGGGCCGAGGTGTTCGCGAACCTCCTCTTGTCGCAGTTCTGGACGCTCGCCAACGAGCTGCACGACGCGCGCACGGCCAAGCGCCTGTTCGGCACCATCGGCGCGGGGCGGGTGATGGGCGTGATCGTGGTCGGCTTCGCCACCTCCGCGATCGTGGCAGCCATCGGCACCGCACAGCTCCTGTTCGTGCTGTCGCTCTTGCTCGTGGTCATCGCCTGGCTGGCCCTCTTGCTCGGACGCGAGCCGCGCTCGGCAAAGCCCGCCGCCAAAGGGCGCTCGCGTCCCGCCAAGAAGGCGCCCGCCGTGCTGCGCGACCCCTACGTGCGCTCGCTCGCCGCCATGCTGCTGCTGACGTTCTCGGCGCTCACGGTGGGCGACTATCAGTTCAAGGCCATCGCGCGCGCCACCTATCGCGAAGACGACCTCGCCCAGTTCTTCAGCCTGTTTTACGCGGGAACGGGCGTCATCTCGCTCTTGTTTCAGCTCGTGGTCACGCCGCGGCTGCTGCGCCGCTTCGGGGTGGGCCTCGGCATGAGCGTCATGCCGGCGGTGTTTGGGGTGGCGAGCTTCGCGTTACTCGGCATGCCGACCCTCGGCGTCGCCACCGTGATGAAGTTCGCCGACAACGGCCTTCAGTACACGATTCACGACACGACGCTGCAGGCCCTCTACGTGCCCTTCCCCGGCAGCGCGAAGGTGCGCACGCGCGCCTTTCTCGACGCCGTGGTGAAGCCCGTGTCCTACGGCTTCGGCGGTGCGCTGCTCATCCTGTTCGCCGGCTACCTGGGCACCTTCGCGCTGTCGTGGGTGGTCGCGCCGCTCGTCGTGCTCTGGCTCGCGCTCATCCCACTCGTGCGCAGGCGGTACATCGAAAAGCTCTCGAGCACCCTGCGCGCAGGCGGGCTCTCTACCTTGACGCGTGATCAGGTGATGGATGCAGCCGGGGTGCAGATCCTCGTGCAAGCCCTCGCATCGCCTGAGCCGCGCGTCGTGATCGCCGCCCTCGACGAGCTCGGCGAATCCCAGGACCCTGCGATCGACGAGGCGCTGATCCGACTCGCTGACCACGATGATCCAGACATCCGCCTCTCGGCGATCACCCGGCTCGGCGGTCGAGCAGCCCACACGGGCTCGACCGAGGACGACGACGCCATCCTGCGTGCACTGGGCGATCCGGTCGCAGAGGTACGTAAGGCAGCCGCTACCGCCCACGCGACGGCACGCGGTGACGAATGCGTGCCCGCGCTGTGCGACCTGCTCGAAGATCCCGACCATCACGTGCGCGCGGCGACTCTCGCGGGGCTTCTTTCGCACGGCGGGCTCGAGGGGGCCATGATCGCCGGGCGTGTGCTCGGTGAGCTGATGGCCTCGAGCGATGCCGAAGAGCGCCTGATCGCGGCGCGTGCGCTCGGTCTCATCGGACCGCTTGCCGCCAAGCATCTGCTCGTGCTGCTCCGTGATCCTGAGCTCTCCGTGCGCCTGGCCGCCCTCGACGCCGCCCGCGAAGTTGCAGACGCGCGGCTCGTCCCCGATCTGCTCGCGGCACTCGAGGACCCGAGATCCCGCACCGCGGCTGCAGCGGCGCTGACCGCCGTCGGCGCAAAAGCCGCACCGGGGCTCGCAGCAATCCTTCACGATCACGAAAAGCCGCGGCCTCTGCGCTTGATCATGCCGCGTGTGTTGCGCGGCATCCGGAGCGAGGAGAGCTACGCGGCCCTGCTCGCTGCGGCGTCGGACGAAGACTCCCACCTGCGCCTGCGCGTGTTCTCCGCGCTGTCGAAGCTGCGGGTCACACTCGGACGCAAGCGCGAATCGATCGAGCAGATCCGAAGCTGGGTCGAGCGCGAGATCGCGATCACCTACGCACTGCTCGGAGGTTACGAAAACGCGCGCAGTCTCGCCGACAGCCCCTTGCTTGCCGAGGCCATCGCCTTTTCGGCCCTGCGCGGAGGCCGGCGCATCCTGCGCATCCTGTCGTGTCGCTACGAGCCCGAGGCCCTGCGACTCGTGCGCATCCGACTCGAGGATCCGTCCCATCGCGCAAACGCCCTCGAGGTGCTCGACACGATGCTCGAGCCCGCGCTGCGCGCCGTGGTGCTGCCCTTCTTCGACGACCTGCCCGTGGCGCAAAAGGCCGCGCAAGCGGGCCTCCCGAAGGCCCAGGACGCCGAGCCGTTCTTGCTCGGCCGTCTGCGCAACCCAAACCCCTACTCGGTGGCAGTGGCCCTGGATGCCGCCGTGCATGCGAAGCTCCCCTTCGCCGCGGCCGAAGCTCAGCGGCTCACATCGCACCCCGATCCGTTGGTCGTAGACACGGCCAAGCGCGCCCTGTCGCGCATCGCAGGCAAGGAGGAGACCGTGTACTCGACGATCGAAAAGCTCTTGATGCTGCGCTCGGCGCCGCTGTTCGAGAAGCTGCGCGGCGAGGATCTCGCCCCCCTCGCACGGGTGGCCGAGGTGGAAGAGTACCAGGCGGGCGATCCGGTGTTCGAGCATGGCCAGCTCGGCGATGCGCTGTACGTGATCGTGCGCGGCAAGGTCGCGATCCAGAAGCACGGACGCACCCTCGCCAACCTGGGCCGCGGCGAAGCCTTCGGGGAGATGAGCGTGCTCGACGCCGAGCCGCGCAGCGCCGACGCCGTGGCCATCGAAGAAACGGAGCTCCTGCGCATCGGCAGCGAGGAGTTCTACGAGGTGCTCCGCGAGCAGGTGGAGATCGCCGAGGGCGTGATCCGCATGCTCAGCCGACGCCTGCGGGAGGCCAATCATCGGCTGGAGCACGAGACGACTTGAGCCGCATTCGACGCCGGGAGGCGAGCACGGGGGTACAGCATGTTTGAGACGGCAGAGCTCGGCCACAAGGTCGACAAGGAGACCTTCAAGCGCGAAGAGCCGAAGCTGCGCTCGGACCTGCTCGATGCTCAGTTCGAGCTGAAGCAAAAGGCGACGTTCCCGGTGCTGATCATCATCGGCGGGGTCGACGGAGCGGGCAAGGGCGAGACCGTCAACCTGCTCAATGCCTGGATGGATCCGCGCTTGATCGAGACGACAGCCTTTGGTCCTCAGAGCGACGAGGAGCGCGAACGCCCGCCGATGTGGCGGTTTTGGCGTGCGCTGCCCCCGAAGGGCAAGATCGGCATCTTCTTTGGCTCCTGGTACACCCAGCCCATCGTCGATCGCGTGTACCGACGTACGAAGTCGAGCGAGCTCGACAACGCCATCGACGAGATCATCGAGCTCGAGCGCATGCTGGTGGACGAGGGCGGTCTGCTGCTCAAATTCTGGTTTCACCTGTCGAAGGACAAGCAGAAGAAGCGGCTCAAGGCGCTCGAGAAAGATCCCAAGACGCGCTGGCGTGTCAACGACACCGACTGGAAGCACTTCAAGCTCTACGACCAGTTTCGTAAGGTCTCAGAGCACACGCTGCGCCGCACCAGCACGGGCGACGCACCTTGGATCGTCGTGGAGGGCGAAGATCCCGAGTACCGCGCGCTCACCGTGGGCCGGGCGATCCTCGAGAGCATGCGCGAGCGCCTCGACAAGCCGCGCGAGCGCCCGACGGAAAGCGACGCCGCCCCGCTTCTGTCTCCCGTGGACGGTCGGCTCGTGCTCGACGCGCTCGAGCTCGACAAGAAAGTCTCGAAGAAGAAGTACGAGTCGGAGCTGCCCCTGCTGCAAGGTGAGCTCAACCGTCTTACGCGCAGTGATGCCTTCAAGCAGAAGCACGCGCTGGTCGCCGTGTTCGAGGGCCCGGACGCCGCGGGCAAGGGCGGCAGCATTCGCCGCGTCACGGCCGCCATCGATGCCCGCCAGTACCAGATTCATCCCATCGCCGCGCCCACCGAAGAGGAGCGCGCCCAGCCGTACCTCTGGCGCTTCTACCGTCACCTGCCGCGGCGCGGTCAGCTCGCCATCTTCGACCGCTCCTGGTACGGGCGCGTGCTCGTCGAGCGTATCGAGGGACTCTGCAGCGAGCCAGACTGGATGCGCGCCTACGGAGAGATCAACGACTTCGAGTCGGAGCTCGTGACGAGCGGCGTGATCGTGGTGAAGCTCTGGCTTGCGATCAGCGAAGAGGAGCAGCTCGCCCGCTTCAAGGAGCGCGAGCAGGTGGACTTCAAGCGCTTCAAGATCACCGAGGAAGACTGGCGCAATAGGAAGCGCTGGCGCGAGTACGACCGCGCCGTGCACGACATGGTCGAGCGCACGAGCACCGGGCAAGCGCCGTGGACCCTCGTGGAGGCCAACAACAAGTACCATGCGCGCCTCAAGGTGCTGAAAACGTTTGTCAAAGCGATCGAAGAGCGGATGTGAGCGCAGGCTCGTTTCTTGACCAGCACGACGTAGGCATGCGTAGGGTCGTGTACGACATGAAGCACACCCTGTCCTTCACAGCCTTCGCCCTGTCCACGCTGCTCGGCACCGCCGTCGTGCACGCAAAGCCCTCGGGCGCTCCGAGCGCGGCGGCTACCTCGAGCGCGGACAAGGCCGAACGCGCGCGCCCGAAGCGGAGGAGGCCC
>CAYNOM010000109.1:0-13080 GCA_964398415.1 uncultured Polyangiales bacterium
CGTCGGGCCGCACGACGTCAGTCAGGGCAACGCTGGTCGTTGATCCTCCTCGTCACAGACGCCCCTGCGTCCGAAAGCCACGGCGTGCACGATCGCGCTCACGGCCGCGCGGGTGGACATTGGAACCCTGCTGCGGGGTGGGCGAGCCGAAGGAGGCAAATCGACCGCTCACTACCCCTTTCGGCGGAGGTACAGATGGACTCCGCCGACTACTTGTCGCCGCAAGACCGCGCAGAATTGTCGACGCGCGGCTTGGAGGCATGACCATGCAGAGCACCCGATTCGCCAAGCACTCCCTACTGATGCGCCGCGCTACCCTCTCGGCGCTCGCATTCACCGCCACGTTGAGCCTGGGCACGACGGCGAGCGCGCAGGCGCCAACCGACCTAGACGGGACCTACGCGCTCACTTGCGAGCGCGCGCGAATCGCGATCTCGCTGCAGCGACTGGAGGTCACCGGCGACGAAGACTCGGTGATCCTCGATACACCCATGAATCAGGCGATCACCCTCGAAGCGCCCTGCTCCCTCGAAGACGTGGCCGTCTATGACGCCAAGGCCGAGTGCATGGCCAAGACCGCTGGGCTCGCGAACGTCGATGGCCTCCGAGAGTCCATCTGCACCTCCGTCGCACAGATCGCCGACCGCGCTCTCGATCACCTGGTGCGACGTCTGAACGGGGAGCTGACCGTCGCCGTGGGAGGGCCCTGGGCGACCTGGCTCAACCTGTACAACATGAAGGCGTCTCTGGAGAACCTCGAGGGCGAATCCATGCAGGCCAGCTACCTGGTGCACACGTCGGGTCGTTTCTTGACGGCCTCCGTGCTGCCGGGCGTCTTTCGCGCGGGGCCCCTTTGCGCCACGACGCTCGGCCTCGCGTCACAGAGCGTGTCCGGCGAGATCGCACGCGAGGACGAGTACACGCTGACGGCCGACTACAACGCCGACGTGAGCCTGCTGTGTGCACTGCCCACGGATGATCCAAACCAGCGCGCTGCAGGTCGTTTTGGCGTGACCTTCCACGCCGACTTGGTCGGTCAGCGCTAGGAGCTTTCGCCGCGACGTCGACTAGCAGCTCGTCAGTGTGCGAGCGCGGCGTCGGGGCCCTCGGCGCTTGGCGACTCCGCGTCGCCGAACAGGTCGCTTTCGCGTATGGCGGCCTTGGGCGGGCGTCCTCGCTTTCTCGGCGTGCTGTCGGGGCTCTTCGGGCTGCGCAGGCTCTCGATCTCGGCCACGCTCGCCTCGAGCACCCGATCGCCCTCGGCGTAGATGCGCGCGTAGGACAGGGCGCGACCGCTCTGGGTCTCGAGGGCGGAGGCCTGCTCGGCGAGCTTCTGCTGCAGCAACTCGGCCTCGGCGAGCACCGCGTCGAGGGCGTGGCGCGTATCGAGCAGCGCGCCGGCCTGGGCCTCGAGCACGGACACGTCGAGATCGGGAAAGCGCACCTCGCGCAGCTGCTCGGCAAACAGGGCGATGACCTTGCGAGAGAAGGGCGGGATGGGATCGGCGCTGGACACGGGGCTCATGGAATGCTCCTTGGCGTGAACTCGTGTTCAGTGATTACTCAAACCCAAGAGCTGCGCAAGTTATCAGTGCTCATGGCCGTCGCGCACATCAGTTCACCGATTGATGAAACCATGGCGTCAATGCAACTTGGTTGCAGAACCGAAGCCGCGGCCCCATGGTGAGGCTTGATGGCAGCCGGTAATGCACCCAGGATCGAGCGCGCCGCGAGCTTTCTGAGCTTCGTCTGCGCCGCGCACTGCCTGGCCCTGCCGTTGTTGTCTGCCGCCGCACCTCTGATGAGCCTGGGCGCGCTGACGGCGCCCGCGACCGAGCTCGCGATGACGATTTCCGTCGTGGCCATCGCGGTGTTCAGCGCGCTCATGGGTTACCGACGCCACCGCGATGCGCGGGTGCCCGTTTCGGTCGGCATCGCGCTCGTCGTCTACGTGGTCGGTCACGCGCTCGAGGCCAACTGGGTGGGTCGTCTTGCGGGCGTGGTCGGCGCGTTGCTGCTCGCGGCGGCCCTGTTCGCGGGTGCCCGCTTGTCGAGCAGCCACTCCCACGCGCACGCACATTGCAGTCACTGACGGAGCGAGCCTCGCATACCCCGCGTCGAGCTGCGCGCGCGGCCTCGGTATACTGCCCGCTGCGGGGATGGCGCGCCGTCGTGGCCCCGCGTTCCAGGGAGGATCTTGGCCCAGGCTCGCGATGTCGAGCTACCTAAGCTCGAGCGTTTTCACGTGCTTTCCCGTGTGGGTGTAGGCGCGAGCGCAGCGGTGTACCGCGCGTACGATCGCGTTCGTGACGCGATTGTGGCGCTCAAGGTCCTGCACGAGACGACGGACGCCGCTTTCAGGACGCTGAGGGAAGAGTTCGAGGCCCTGCGCGGTATCGAGCACCCAAACCTCGTCAGGCTGCTCGACATCGGCGCGGAGAGCGGTCTCGTGTATGTGGCGATGGAGCTCGTCGAGGGCGTCGACTTCGTGCGCTACGTGCGCCCTGAGCCCGGCCTGCTCGACGAGGAGCGTCTGCGCAAGGCCCTCATCGGCTGCGTCGTCGGTCTCGATGAGCTGCATGGGATAGGCAAGGTGCATCGCGACATCAAGCCTTCGAACGTGCGCGTGGGCTTCGACGGACGCGTCGTGATCCTCGACTTCGGCTTGATCACGGATGCGCATGCGGGCCTCGCGCTTGCAGAGAGCGACGTGGTGCAGGCCGGCACGGCGGCCTACATGGCGCCCGAGCAAGCGCTCGGCGATCCGGTCTCCGCGGCCACCGACTTCTACGCGCTCGGCACCATGTTGTTTCAAGCGCTGACGGGAGAGCTGCCCTTCAATGGCTCGGCCCACGAGATGCGCGTCGCGAAGGTGTCGACGCCTGCACCCGATCCGCGAGGACGCTCTCGCGCCGTGCCCGAAGACTTGGCTGCGTTGTGCGTGTCGCTGCTGTCGATGCGCGCTGCAGACAGGCCTGACGCGCGTCAGCTGCTGATGCTGCTCGGCGAAAGGGAAGGGCTCCGCGAGCCGGGACGCAGGGCTTCCTTGCCTCCGCCGGGGCGCATTCCCTTCGTGGGGCGGGCAGCGGAGCTGAGCCGCATCGAGCAGCTCGTGCTGCGCAAGAAGACCGAGACCATCGGCCTGCACGTGGTGGCGAATCCAGGTTTTGGCAAGACGACGCTGCTCCGTGAGGCACGCTTGCGCCTCGAGGCACGCGACGATGTCCTGTGGCTGCAGGGGACGGCGACACCTGGCCGTTCGCAGCCGTTCGAGGCGGTGACGTCGATCGTCGAGCAGCTCGCGGGCTTTCTGATGAAGACCGGTGTGCGCGCCGACTGGCTGATCGATGGCGCCGAGTCGATGCACGAGCTCTTCCCCGTGCTCCGGCGCGTGTCGCAGATTCCCCACCGCCTAGGCGCGCCAAGTGTGCCCGACAGGCTCGAACGGCGCTGGCGTGCACTGTCGGCGCTCAAGCACGTGCTCACGCGAGTCGCCGCGGAGCGGCACGTGGTGATTGCCATCGACGACTTTCACCACGCCGATCTCGATACGTCTCGCCTCGCAGAGCGGCTGTTCAAGGGGCCGTCGAGCCCGCCTTTGCTCTTGCTCTTGGCTTCGGAGCCAAGTCAGCAATCTCTGCCCCTCGGCGAGCGCCACGTGCTCGTGCTGCCCGCGTTGTCGCGCTCCGAGAGTGAGCAGCTCTCGCAACTGTTGACGCGCGACGACGAAGACACGCTCACGCTGTCGCATGGGGTTGCTGAGAAGTCGGAGGGGCAGCCGCTGCACCTCGTCGAGCTCCTCAGGCTGTCGCGCGCGATGGCGCCCCCTGCGCGCGTGCTGCCAGACAGCTTGCGCGACGCGGTCGCCGCTCGCAGGGAGAGCTTGCCCATCGGTGCACGTCAGGCGCTCGACGCGCTCGCCGTCGCCGACACGCCCCTGACGGGAGAAGTGCTCACCCAGGTGTTCGAGAGCGTCGACATCGACCTCTCGCGGGCCTGCGCGCAGCTCGCGCGGGAAGGCTTCGCGGTCGTCGACGACGCGACCCATACGGTGCTTTCGATCGCCCATGGCCGGCTGGCGGAGATCGTGCGCGAGCTGATGTCGAAAGAAGAGCGTGCGGCGGTGGAGCGTAAGCTCTGTGATGCGCTGAGCGGTGGAGATCTCAGCCTCGCGCCCACGCTCGTGCGCCTCTCGATCGCGCGCGACCGTCTCGAGCTCGCAGCCGATGCAGCCTTTCGTGTATCGAAGGCGGCCCGCGAGGTGCTCGCGATGGACCGCGCAGCGAGCTATCACAGCTTGTCTGCCGAGCTCACGCAACAAAAGGAAGAGCTCGTGCAGTACCACGCGGCGCGCTCGCTCGCAGAGTGCCTTGCGGAGGCCGGGCGCAGCGTGGAGGCTGCTTTCGCCTATCAGCTCGCCTACCAAACCAGCAATGCGGCGTCGGCGCTGGATCTGTATCGGCGCAGCGCAGAGCTGTTCGTCCACAGCGGGCACATGGAACAGGCGGGATTTCAGTGCATTCGCGATGCGCTCGACACGGTGAGCGAGCGTTTGCCCGAGACCCATCGGGGCGCGCTGCTCTCCCTGTTTCGCCAGCGTGCGTGGCTCAGGCTTCGCGGGCTGTCGTTTCGCGAACGCAGCGTGCAGCAAGTGAGTGTGCGCGACCTGACACGCGTCGACGTGCTGTGGTCGGTGGGGGCGACGCTTGGCCTCGTCGATCACGTGCTCGGCGCAGATTTCCAAGCGCGCGGCTTGCTCTACGCTCTCCGCGCGGGTGAGCCATCGCGTGTGGCGCGCGCGCTCGCGCTGGAAGCAGCTTTTTCCGCGACCACGACCCGTGCTCCCCATGGGCGGGCGCGCGCTCTCCTGGCGCGGGCGCGTGAGATCGGCAGCGTGCGCCGTGATCCCTACCTCGAGTCGCTCTTGTCCCTCAGCCACGGCATCGTCGAGTGGTCTCACCACAATCACGAGGCTTGCCTCCGTCACGCGATCGAAGCGGAGCAGGGCTTTCGAGAGTACGCGACCGACGTGGTGTGGGAGGTGACGACTGCGCAGCAGCTGATCGTCGCTGCTTTGCCTTGGCTCGGACGTTTTCGCGAGCTCGATGAACGAGCGCAGCGCTATCAGCAGGAGGCGCTCGAACGCGGAAGTCAGCACGTGCACGCCTCGATCGAGCTGTACGGTGGCTACGTGCGCATTCTTGCGCTCGACGACCCGAAAAACGCCCGCGCGCGTGTGAAGGAAGCGGTCGCGTCGTTTCCCCGTGAGCGCTTCGTGATGCAGCACATGGGCGAGACCATGGCGCTCAGTTGGATCGATCAGTACGAGCGTAGGCCCATCGACGAGAAGCGCGTGATCGTTGCGCGCCAGCGTGCAGCCGACAGTTTGGCGCTGCGAACCCTGGTTTGTCAGGGCGTGATCCTCGACAGCGAGGCGCGGCTGACCATCGAGAAGGGGCAGCGCACGCCGGGTCTGGCCGAAGCCTGCGCAAAGCGGCTGCTCAGCCTTTCGCGCGCCATCCAGAAGCTCGGGGTCGCTACGGGGCCCGCGCTGTGTGAGCTGTGGACGGCCCACGCACGCTACCTCCTCGGCCAGCGGGACGAGGTGCCAGGGCTCCTCGAGCGCGCTGAACGGGCAGCCCTCGAGGCGCGCTTACACGGCTTCGCCGACGCGCTCAGCTACCACCGTGCCCGGCTGATTGGCGGAGACGAGGGCAAGCAGCTCGCCGAAGGCGTGGTGCGCCGCTTCAAAGCCGAAGGCGTCCGAAACCCCGCGAGGCTCGTGAACGCCTTTGTGCCGTCCTTCTACGATCACTGAAGGTGCTGCGGTCAGATCAGGATGGGCGACAGGACGCAGCAGCCGAACTGGCACAGATAGCCCGCGTCGCATGCGGGCAGGCCGCTACCACAGACCTGCTCGCCGTTGTCGCAGGTGTACGCTGGGGGATCGGTGCCGGGCGGGGTGCCCGTGCCGCCATCGCCGTCGGGTGGGGTGGTGGTGAAGCACTTGGCAGGCAGATCCTGAAGCGTCTTGCCGGGGCACAGCTCGCATTCGCCGCACTCGTTTTTGCAGCTCGTGGACGGGACGCACTCCGTGCAGCCGTCGAGTGTGGTGCCATCGATGCTGCAGCCGCCGCCGAGCAGCACGTTCTTCGTGATGCCCGAGCCGAGGTTCACCGCGCAGCACCCGAAGCAGTCGCAGCCGTTGGGCGTGTAGTCTTCGCAGAAGTTCTTGCAGCGATCACTGGCCTCGCACGAGTTGCAGCTTCCTCGCCCGCTCGAGTTGTCACCCTTGGTGAGGCAGCTCGAGGGAATGCGGCAGCCATCGTCGCCCGCGCCCGAGTTGCCGTCGAAGAAGCAGTCTTGGCAGGCGTCGTCGCGGTTGTCGCCCGAGATGCCCGTGGCCAGGCTGCTCTCGTCGTTGTCCCAGGGCGAGACGCACTCGGGATCGGCAAGGTCGGTCACTCCGTCCATGTCGTTGTCGATGCCGTCCGAGCACTGGCAGGGCACGCTGCCGCACAGCACCTGGCCAGCGTCGTTGACCGGGAACGGATGGCCGCCGTCGGGCGGCACGTACGTGCCTGGGCCTCCATCGATTGGACCACCACTGCCGCCGTCGCGGGGCACGACCGTGGCGTCGTCTGGGATCTGGCTGTCGACGGTGCCGTCGCCATCGGTGTCGACGCCGTCGACGACTCCATCGCCGTCGATGTCGACAGCGATGCCGTCGATGATCCCATCGCCGTCAAGGTCGATCGCGTCGCCCGGCTTGATGCTTGCTGCTCCGCCGTCGCCCGAGGCTCCTAGTTTGTCTGCGGCCTTCTTGCCGCCACCGCCGCCGCTGCAGCCGTAGGTCAACATGGTAGACAGAAGTGCGAGGACGATTGCCCGTTGCTTCATGGTAGGTGGCTCCGCTGCCCTGCGCGCCATGGCAAGGCTTTGGTCTAGGGTAGAGGCAGGGGCCGCGTTGGTTGAAACAAAAGCAGTGCAGCGCGCGAGACGCTTGCCCCGCACGCTTCGATGCGATCTTGCTGACCGCGAGTGGCGGCTCAGCGCAGCTCGGCCGAGCTCAGACCGAGCAGGCGCCGCGCGACCACGAGTAGTTGAATTTGCTGGGTTCCTTCGAAAATATCGAGGATCTTGGAGTCGCGTGCCCACTTCTCGAGCAGCTCGTCCTCGGCGTATCCCACTGCGCCGCACAGCTCCACGCAGCGTAAGGTGATGGCGTTGCCTACCCTTCCGGCTTTGGCCTTCGCCATCGAGGCTTCCATCGAGTTCGGCTGCTTGTTGTCGGCCATCCACGCAGCGCGCAGCGTGAGTAGGTAGGCCGCCTCGAGCTCGGCTTCCATGCGCAGCATCTCGGTTTCGACGGTGCTCTTCGTGAAGGTGTTGCCGCCGTAGTCGATGCGCACTCCATCCTGTTCCAAGAGCTCACGCGTGCGCTCGAGCGCTGCGCGCGCAACACCGAGGCTCATGGCCGCGACGAGGGGGCGCGTGTTGTCGAAGGTCTGCATGGCGCCCGCGAAGCTCTTCTTGATGTCGATCTCTGGGCTACCAAGGATGTTGTCCTTCGGAATGCGGCAATCTTCGAGCAGGATCGTCGCCGTGTCCGAGGCGCGGATGCCCATCTTCTTCTCGAGGCGCGCAACGCGCATGCCAGGCGCGTCCATCTCGACCACGAACGATTTGATCGCAGCTCGCCCGGCCGCTGGGTCGAGCGTCGCCCACACCACGACCACGTCGCAGCGATCGCCCGCCGTGACGAAGATCTTCTCGCCATTCAGCACCCACTCCTCGCCCTCGAGGCGCGCAGTGGTGCGGATGGCGGCGGAGTCGCTGCCCGCGTTCGGCTCGGTGATCGCCATCGCGGCCCACTTGCCCTTGAAGCGCGCCTTCTGCTCAGGCGTGGCGACGGCGTCGATGGCGGCGTTGCCGAGGCCTTGGCCCGGGATGCTGAGGGCGAGTCCGACATCGCCCCAGCACAGCTCGACCATGCCGAGCATGGTGGCCATGTTGGCGCCGTTCTTCACGCCGGCGTCCTTCGTCTTGCTCTCTGCGCCTTCGGACAAGGCGCTCGCGCCCACGCCCTGCGTGCCGCCGGCTTCGCTCATGCCGCGCATGATCGCGCCGAGCATCTTGAGCTCTTTCGGGAACTCGTGCTCGAGGCGGTCGTATTTGCGCGAGATGGGACGAAAGACGCTGCTTGCGACCTGATGCGCTTGAGTGGTGAGAGGCTTGAGCTTCTTTGGAATTTCGAGATTGATCATGACGAGCCTCCTCACACGAGCAGAGCGCCTTCGAAGACACCGATGGCCCGCAGCTGGCGGTACCACAGCTCCACGGGGTGTTCTTTGATGAAGCCGTGGCCACCCAACATCTGCACGCCGTTCGTGCCGATCTGCATGCCCTTGTCTGCGCACTGCAGGCGTACGAGCGAGGCCTCGCGTTGGAACGAGAGCCCCTGTTCGGCGCGACTCGCTGCGCGCAGCACCATCAGGCGCATGGCGTCGGTCTCGATCGCCATGTCTGCGATGGTGAACGCGACAGATTGACGGTGAGTGATGGGCTCGCCGAACGCGGTGCGCTCGCTGCAGTAGGTCTTCACGTAGTCGATCATCGCGCTGCACGTGCCGACGCACATCGCGCCCCAGGCGATGCGCGAGAGGTCGATGAGCCGCGCGACATCGATGCCGGCATCACCGCCGAGCTTCGCAGATCGCGGTACACGCACGTGATCGAGCGTGACGCGCGCGAGCTTCGCTGCGCGTAGGCCCATGGCCGGCTCCTTCGTGATGCTCAGGCCTTCCGTGCCCTTGTCGATCAGAAACGCCTGGGCCGTGCCTCCCAGATCGGCGACGACGAGCAGCACCTCGGCATCTTCGGCGAGCGGCACGAGCGCCTTTTCGCCCGTGATCTCGTAGTCGCTGCCCGAGAGGCTCGCGCGCGTCTTGGGTCGCTCGGGACAGGCGAGCGCGCGTGGCTCGAGCAGCGCGAGCGCTGCGGGTAGGAAGTGCTCGGAGACGAACAGGGGTAGGTACGTGCCCTGCTGCTCGGCCGTGCCCCACTCCACGAGCGCGTGCACCACCGCGAGCGGTGCCAACGCAGCGAGCGCAAGACCCATGTCTCCGCGCGCGAGCTCTTCGGCGATGATCACGTTCGTGAGCATCGAGCGTGCATCGCCTGCGCCACCGAGCGCTTCGGGCACGGCGAGCTGCGACAGGCCGAGCTCGTGGGCTTCCTCGAGAAAGCCGGTGGGTGGCTCCCCCTGCTCATCGGCTTCGAGCGCGGCCTTCTGCATCCGCTCCTTCGCGAAGCGGGCCATGGTGTCTCTCACCAGCTCCTGGGAATCGCTCAGCGCCAGGTCGACGAGATCTGAGCGCCTTGGCTCAGCGCCCTGCATGCGCTCTGGCGTGAGCAGCTTGACGACTGGGCCGGCTCGCTTGGCGGCGCCAGTCGCGGCCTTGAACCCCGCCTTGGTGCCCCGGTACACGAGCTTCTCCATCGAATCTGACAGGCCGAGGCGCTCGACGAGCGGCGACGTGGCCAAAAGGCTCAGGGCCTTCAACGAATGCCCCATGGCGCGTTCCATCGGTTCTTCCTTTCCCAAGTCTCGGTCCCAAGAAGGGCTCCGAGCTCGTTATTGACCCATATTCAATATCAGGAGCAAACCCGTACGCAAGCCTCCTGCGCCGCGAGCCAAACAACGGCGACGCAGCGCTGTGGGGCGCGTGAAGTGGAGCACACCGGCCGAGGTGGCCAGCGGTTGCCCGTGAGCTCAGCTCAGGCTGGCTTGCCGCTGCCCATCTGGATGCGCTCGCCGATGAATGCGCCGAACAGCGAGATCATGATGCCGAGCAACCCCGACACGATGTACGCGAGCAACGAAGGCTCGAAGCCGTCGGGCGTGATCGCGCGCAGGTAAGCAATGGTCGGCAACGACACGATGGCGGCGGCGACGGCAGGCTCGAGGAAGGTCTTTCCGGGCGAGATCACGCCCATCACGATGCCCGCGATGAACCAGATCACGACGCTGATCCCGAGCCCGGCCAGGCCCTGCGGATCGAAGTTCGAGATGATCAGTGGCAGCAACACGAGCGCCACGGCCTGCAGCGCGAGATAGACGCCGCAGGCGATGCCCGCCCACTTCCACTCGAACGACTCCTGCTCGAACCTTCGCGCGAAGGCCTCTTCTTCGGTGTACTCCCCCGCACCGAAGGCCTCGATCTTCGCACCGCAAGACACGCAGCGCGAGGCTCCGTGCTGGTTCTCGAAGCCACACATCGGGCAGGTGACTTTTTCAGCCATCGACTCTGTTCTCCCTGTCGTGGGCGCGCCAAGGGCGTTCCCGCCGTGTTCCCGGGCACGGACCGGCCCTGATTGTCGCAACAGCCGCCCCCAAAACGCAACTCGCTGGCCGGTGGGACATGTGCGCAAACTGCACCTCGCGAGTCGAGTTCGCTATGTTTGCGCCCCAAGATTGGGATGTGAACACCCCGCTGAAGAAAGATTGCACCAGCGGTGGATAATTCAGCACCAGACGCAATTGATGTTGCGTTAGGATCTACTCGAGCGTCATGACACGTCCCTCCCCAGACGATAACGCCGGCACGGAGCCCGCTGGCGTGGAGCTTCTGCTCACGGGATGGCGAGAGCGCCTCCTCAAGCCCGTGATGCTGCTCATCGCGGTGCTCGGCACCCTCAACGTGGCGGTCTACACGCCGCAGATGCTGGCCGCGGGCGGGGTGGTGCTCTCGAGCCTCGCGCTCGCGCTGCTCTTGTGTGCGTGGTGGCTCGCCCTGTCGTCGCGCCTCAGTCTGTCGCTGCGTTTGGGCTTCGCGTTGGCCATGATCTACGCGGCGTCGCTACACGCTCTCGCGTCCTTCGGCCTGGGCGCGGGAGGCATTCTCGGGATCTCGGGCTTCGTGGCCTTTACGGCGATCGTGCTCGGTGGACGGGCCGCCGCCCACGCCCTTCTGCTCTCGCTCGTGACCCTGGTCGGCTTTGCCGCCGCCTTCGCCACGAAGACGCTCACGGTGATGAACCCGTCCGCGCTCGACTCCGCAGAGCCCATGAACTGGCTGCGCGTCGGCGCGTTTGGCCTGTGTGTGGTGGCCGCGGTGGGTGGGAGCGGCATCTTCTTGCTCGGGGAGCTGACCCGAACGCTCTCCCAGCGCACCGATCTCGTGGCCAAGTTGAAGGCCGAGATCGAGGAACGAAAGCGCGCCGACGCGGCGCTCGAAAACGCGCAGGCACGGCTCATCCACGCCCACAAGCTCGAGGCGGTAGGGCGTTTGGCGGGCGGCATCGCCCACGACTTCAATAACACCCTTACGGTGATCCTGAGCTACGGCGAGCTTCTGAAGGCGCGGCTCGGGAAGGGTCATCCTCAGCTACGGTGAGCTTCTCAAGGCGAGGTTCGGTAAGGGTCATGCGCAGCTCGAGCTGGTCGATCACATTCTTCAGGCTGCTGAGCAGGGTGGCGATCTGACGAAGCAGCTTCTGACCTTCACGCGCCGGCAGGTGGTCACGCCGCGCACGGTCGACGTCAAACACACGCTCGCTCACATCGAGCGCGCGCTGTTGCGCCTCGTACCGCCGCCCGTGACGGTGAAGGTGGTGAGCGCCGAAGAGGAGCTGTGCGTGCGTGTCGATCCGACGCAGCTTCAGCAGGCGCTGCTCAACTTGGCGCTCAATGCGCGCGATGCGATGCCCGACGGCGGTGAGCTCGTGCTCGAAGCAGGGTTGTCGGAGGTCAAGCCGAGCGACGGTCTCCCGCTCATGCCCGGACAGTACGTGACACTGAGCGTGAGCGACACTGGCGTGGGCATGACGCCCGAGGTGATGGGACGCATCTTCGAGCCCTTCTTCACCACCAAGGAGCCCGGGCTCGGCACGGGCCTCGGCCTCTCCAACGTGCGCGAGAGCGTGAGCGCTGCCGGCGGGCACGTGGCGGTGCAGAGCACGTTGGCCCAGGGCACCGTGTTCACCCTGTATCTGCCGCGCGCCGACGCACGCATCAGTGGCGTCGAGACCCGGCCTCCTGCCGCGGCGATCCATGCCTCGACAGTCTTGGTGGTCGACGACGAGCCTCAGATTCGTGAGGTGATTCGCACGATCCTGCAGGAGAGCGGCTACGCCGTGCACGTCGCCGACAACGCCAAGGCCGCGCTCGCCTACGCCGACTCACACGCGGTCGACCTCTTGTGCGTCGATCTGGTGATGCCCGACATGATGGGGATGCGCCTCATCGATGCGCTTCGCGCCAAACATCCGAAGGCGCCGGTGCTCGTCTGCTCAGCCTATGGGAGCGACGACGACATCTCGCGTCGTGTGTCACGAGGTGAGCTTTCGTTCTTGCCCAAGCCTTTCACGCGCAAGGCGTTGCTCGATGCGGTCGAGCGTGTGCTCTCGCGCGCAGCGGGCCGGCCCAAGGGCGAAGACGGAACTACCCCGAGCGCTGCGGGCTGAGGTTGTCCGCGAAGAGGCTCTCGGGCAGGATGGAGCGAGTGCAAGACGGGGACAGCACAGCCGAGCGCGTGTCGTTGGTCAGCTTGGCGCCCGTCGCTGCGCCCGCGCCGAGTCTCTGGGAGCGTTTGACCGCGGCACCACGCCACGTCGTAGACGTCTCCGAGCGCCAGCGCACCGAGCTGCTCTCTGGGCTGCTCGTCGTGCTCGTGCCGTTGTGCTTCGTCAGCGCCTGTATGCAGCTCACGCTGAGCCGCGCTGGGCCCCAGATCTTCGCGACGCTGCTCGCCGGAGGGGCATTTCTGATCGCGGTCTACGCGCTGAGCCGCTCGCGCTTTCATCGCCTCGCGGCGTCGGTGGTGTCGATAGGCCCCATCGCGGTGGCGTGTGCACTCGGCCTCGAGCATCCGCTCGACCCGGTGTGGTTCGTGTTTGCCAACGTGGGCGTGATCTTGGCGAGCGTGCTGCTCGGTGCCAAGGGTGCCGGCTGGGTCGGCCTATTGTCCATGCTCTGTGTCACGCTCACGGCCTATGCGAACCTCGACGTGCTGACGCCCGCGCGCTTCGTGCCGATCGTGATGGTCGACCTGGTGCTGGCGACGATGATCGTGCTTG
>CAYNOM010000110.1:0-13005 GCA_964398415.1 uncultured Polyangiales bacterium
GCATCACGGGCTACGAGCCCCGCGAGCTGCGGGACGGCGGGGTCTGGTGCCACGTGCACGCCGCAGACAAGACCGCGCTCGCCGCGGCGCTCACTCGTATCGAGCGCGGCGATTCGCTCGTGCACGAGTTCCGCATCATCGCCAAGGATGGCCACGAGCACTGGCTGCGCGAGCACATGCAGCCCGAAACCGACGAAGAGGGTCGCATCGTCGTGTATGCCGCTGCACGCGACGTGAGCGAGCGTCACCTCTCCCAACGCGAGCAGGCGAGCCTCGAGGCGCAGCTCAGACAATCGCAGAAGATGGACGCCATCGGGCGCCTCGCGGGCGGCATCGCTCACGACTTCAACACCCTGCTCACCGTCCTCCTCACCCACTGCGGCTTTCTGATGCAGGACCTGCCGCAGCACACGCAGCTTCACGACGACGCGAGCGACATCCAGAGCGCGGCGCGCCGCGCGGCCCAGCTCACCCAGCGCCTGCTCGCCTTCAGCCGCCAGCAGGTGCTCACGCCCACGGTGCTCGATCTCAATCTCGTGATCCGCGATCTCGAGCCCGTGCTCGTATCGCTGCTCGGCGAGGGCATCGAGCTCGAGGTGTCGCTGCATCCGGGCTCGCTCAAGCTCAAGGTCGACCGCGCGCAGCTCGAGCAGATCGTGCTCAACTTGGTCGTCAATGCCCGCGACGCCATGCTTCACGGCGGGCGGCTGCAGATCATGACGGGCAACGTGAGCCTCGGCGCCGAGTACGTGCGCACGCACAGCGGTGCGAGCGAAGGTCCGCACGTGGCCCTCGGCGTGCGAGACACCGGCGTCGGCATGGGCGAAGAGCTGCTGACACGCATCTTCGAGCCGTTCTTCACCACGAAGGAGCTCGGCAAGGGCACGGGCCTCGGGCTCTCCACCGTCTACGGCATCGTCACCCAGAGCGGCGGCAGCATCCACGTGGAGAGCACGGTCGGCTTCGGCTCCACCTTCGAGGTCTTCTTTCCGCTCGTCGACGAGCCCGAGCGCCTCGAGCCGAGCGTGCGCCCCATGAGCGAGCGCGCGGGAAGACGTGAGACGATCCTGGTGGTCGAAGACGAGGAGGGCGTGCGCCGCGGCGTGCAACGCATCCTGAAGCACGCGGGCTATCAGGTGCTCGTCGCCGCCGATCCCGCGCAGGCCATCGCCATCGTCGAAGAGTACGACGGTGCGATCGATCTCTTGCTCACCGACGTCGTCATGCCGATGATGAACGGGGTGCAGCTCGCCCAGCGCGTCGTCGCCATGCGCAAGGGCATCCGCGTGCTGTACATGTCGGGCCACGCCCGCGAAGGCCTCGACAGCCAGGTGCCGGGCGATGGCTCGCGCGAGTTCTTGCAGAAGCCCTTCACACGCCAAGACATGCTGCTCAAGGTGGCGACCGTGCTCGGCGAAGAGGTCTGAGCGCCTGCCCTCGCTTTGACGAAAATGCGCCGAGAAGCCAGGCTCGGGCCCCATGAATCGCTCTGTCGTCGGGCTGACGTTTCTCGCTGCCGTGGCCGTGGCCGTGGCCCTCGCGCACGTCAATCTGCGCCTGTCGGCGCTCGAGGCGTCAGCCCTGCGCAACCGGCCGTTGGAGGACGTGCAGAATCTGCCGCCCAAGCCCATTCTTCCGCGCGCCGAGCTCTCCGACGTCGAGAAGTCGACGATCAACCTATTCTCGGAGCGCTCCGGCTCGGTCGTGCACATCACCTCGCTCGACGTGCGCTCCGATCCCTTTCGCCGCAACGTGCTCGAGGTGCCGCGAGGCACGGGCTCCGGCTTCGTATGGGACGAAGCGGGGCACATCGTGACCAACTTCCACGTGATCCAGGGCGCGAGCGCGGCCCGCGTCACGCTCGCCGATCAGAGCGTGTGGGAT
Source organism: uncultured Polyangiales bacterium (assembly GCA_964398415.1). Lineage (GTDB taxonomy): Bacteria > Myxococcota_A > Polyangia > Polyangiales > DASUME01 > DASUME01. The sequence continues at coordinate 1,885 of CAYNOM010000110.1, forward strand.
GCCGAGCTCTCGGGCGCATCGCCGCGCAACGACCTCGCCGTCCTGCGCATTCGCGCGGCGAAAACGCTGCTGCGCCCGATCGAGCTCGGCACCTCCCACGACCTGCAGGTGGGCCAGGCGGTGTTCGCGATAGGCTCGCCCTTCGGCCTCGACTACACGCTGTCGACGGGCGTGATCAGCGGTCTTGGACGCGAGATTCGCAGCGTGACGGGCTTGCCCATCCGCGGTGCCATCCAGACCGACGCTGCCATCAACCCGGGCAACTCGGGGGGTCCGCTGCTCGACTCGAGCGGTAGGCTGATCGGCGTCAACACCTCGATCCTGAGCCCGAGTGGCGCGAGCGCAGGCATCGGCTTCGCGGTGCCCTCCGACACCGTGGCACGCGTGGTGCCCCAGCTGATTCAGTATGGGCGCGAGGTGCGGCCCACCATGGGCGTCGAGCTGGCCGAGGACGCCCTCACGAAGCGCTTCGGCCTGAGAGGGGCCCTGGTGCTCAACGTGGCCCCCGGCACGCCGGCCGAGCAAGCGGGGCTGCAACCCACCCGTCGCGACGCGAGCACGGGCCGCATCATCCTCGGCGACCTGATCGTGGGCCTCGACAACGGGGCCGTGACCAACAACGCGGACCTCTACCTCGGCCTCGAAAAGCACAAGGACGGCGATCGCGTCAAAGTGCGGGTGCTGCGCGACGGGGCGACCCTGGAGCTCGAGCTCGCCCTGACCCTCAACGTGAACCAATGATCAGGCAAGCGCCGCCGAAAGCGGCTTCCCCGGAGACCGAGGGATGTTGGGCGACGCATTTGCGAGCCAGGTGATACACTTGGCCGGTGCAGCGGGCGCGCCACGCGAGCGGGGCCTCTAGGAACCCGTCGTGAAAATCACCATCTTTGGAACTCGGGGTTCCTACCCGGTGTGTCGTCCGTCGGTGATGCGCTATGGCGGCAACACCACGTGCCTGTTCTTGGAGCACGGCAGCGAGAAGGTCGTCATCGACGGGGGCTCAGGCATCATGCCCCTCGGCCGACAGCTCATGGAGCAGAGCGAGCAGGGCATGCTGTCTCTGTTTCTGACCCACGCCCACTGGGATCACGTGCTCGGCCTGCCGTTCTTCAAGCCGCTCTACAGCGCGGGCTATCGTGTCAACGTCTACGGCGCGAGCACAGAGAATCGTCGGCTCGACGACTTGCTCGCCACCCAGCACGCCGATCGCTTTTTTCCCATCCGCTTTCACGAGCTGGCCGCCGACATCCGCATCCGCACGCTTTCGGGTGGCGAGACCGTGAGCCTGCCTGGCATCGAGGTCAGCACGATGCAGCTCAACCACCCGGGGCTCGATCTCGGCTATCGCTTCGAGACGAAAGGCGGTGTGTTCGTCATGCTGACCGACCTCGCACCGATCGCGAACAACGTGCTCGGTCACGGCATGCAGGACACGGGCAAGTGCGAGAAGGACGTGGCGACCTGCTACACCGACGCACTCACCGAATTCGTGCGCGGCGCCGATGTCGTCGTGCACGACACCAACTTCACCGACCAAGAGATCGAGGGGAAGGTGCACTGGGGCCACTCGACCCCCACCCACGCCCTCGCGCTGCTCTGTGCGCTCGATCAGAAGCCAGCGCTCGTGCTGTCGCACCACGATCCCGCCCACTCGGACGACTTCATGGACGGCTTCTACGACGAGACACGCGCGCGCGGACGAGAGCTCGGCGTCGACGTCATGATCGCCCGCGAAGGTTGGAGCTTCACGGTATGAGGATCCGCTGCTGGGGAACTCGAGGCAACATGGCCACGCCGCGCGCGGATTCGCTGCGGCTCGGCGGCAACACGTCCTGTTATGAGGTCGAGCTCGGCGCGGGCGCCACGCTGATCCTCGACTGCGGTACGGGCCTCATCGAGTACGCGGCCTCGGTCATGGGTGAGGTCGTGAAGACTCCGCGCGACTTTCACATCTTCGTCTCCCACTTCCACTGGGATCACATCCTGGGCTTTCCCTTTTTTCATCCCATTCACGTGCGCGGCGTGAAGATCCACCTCTACTCGGCCTTCGAGGCCGCCGAGCTCGAGCATCACCTGCGCGCCCTGTTCGACGGCAGCTACTCTCCGCTCAAGAACCTCGACAACCTGGCCGCCGAGGTGAGCTTTCACGCGATCCCCGGCGGGGGACTCGACGTGCTCGGTGCGAGGCTCCGCTGCGCGCGCACCGATCACACCGACGAGGGCTACGCGCTGCGCGTCGAGCATGTCGGCAAGTCGCTCTGCTACGTCACCGATCATGAGGCACGGGGCGGGCTCGTGGGCGACGGCATCGTCGGACTGATGCGCGGGTCGGACCTCGTCTTGCACGATGCCCAGTACACCGCCGAGGAGTACGCGCACCACGTGGGCTACGGTCACAGCAGCATCGAGGCGGCCCTCACGTCGGTCGCAGGAGCCCGCGCGAAGCGGCTTCTGCTCACCCACCATGATCCCAGTCACAGCGACGCCTTCCTCGACGCCTACGTCACCCAGCTGACGCTGTCCGAGGAGCTCGCGCTGACGCTCGCCGAAGAGGGCATTTGGTACGACGTGGGCTAGCAGCCCTACGTGGTGGGCGCCGGGCACACACGGAATCCGCCTTGGTCCGCCCCTAGACGTCATCGATAATGCGAGCGAATGGGTTCCACCTCCGAGCTCGAGTCTCGTTTGCGCAAAGCCGAGGACGAGCTTGCGGAGTGCGAGCGCGAGCGCGACAGGCTCCAGCAGGAAGCGCTGCAAACGATCGTCGATGCCGCCCTCGACGCCTGCTACCTGCTCGACGCGGTGCGCGGTCCGAGCGGCACCGTCCAGGACTTCGTCTTCACCCACCTCAACACCCAGGCCGAGACCCTGCTCGGCCAGGCTCGGGAAGCTGTCCTCGGGGCCGGACTGTGCGAGCTGTACCCCTTTCACCGCGACGCCTCGCCCGTCACCGGTCACTCGCTGCTCGAAGACTACGCCGCGGTCTACGCGAGCCAGGTTCCAATACGTCGTGAGATCGAGGTGTCCAACCTGCCGGTGTACACCAAATGGTATCTGCAGCAGGTGATCGGCACGACGCGCGGCATCGCGATCATGACCCGTGACATCACGCGCGAGAAGCTTCTCGACGGCATGCAGCTCGAGCTCGAACAGCAGGCTCAACGCGCGCGCAACATGGAGAGCCTCGGCATGGTGGCCGGCGGCGTCGCCCACGACTTCAACAACCTCCTGCTCGCCATCGGCGGCTTTGCAGAGCTCGCCCAAGACCAGATCCGCACTTCTCCCGACCAGGCGCGCGCCTCGCTGAATCAGGTGCTGTCCGCCACGCGCCGCGCAGCAGAGCTGACGCAGCAGCTACTCGTGTGGAGCAATCGCCGCCCGAGCGCCGCGAGCAAGCACGACCTCGGCGCCCTGATCGCGCGCAACTTGCCCCTGATCCGTCCGCTGCTCCCGGCTTCGGTCACGCTGTGCAGCGAAATCGGCAAAGAGCCCCTCGAGATCATCGCGAACGAGACCCAGCTCGCCCAGGTGCTCCTCAACCTGTGCCTGAACTCGCGCGATGCGATGCCCGAAGGCGGCACCCTGATCATCCGCACCCGGCATGCGCGCATCGAAGCTGGATCCGAGGAGATCAACCCCGGCGAGACGCCCTCCGACGTGGCCCGGCTGCAGGTGATCGACACCGGTCATGGGATGGACGAAGCGACGCTGGCGCGCATGTTCGAGCCCTTCTTCACGCAAAAGGAAGTGGGCAAGGGCACGGGTCTCGGCCTCGCTCTCGTGTACTCCATCGTGCGTCGCCATGGGGGCACGGTGCGGGTGCGCAGCGCCCCCGGCATGGGTACCACCTTCACCGTCGACCTGCCGCTCGCGCGCAACGATGCGCAGTCGACTGGGGCCCAGGAGCCCTTGCCCCCCGAGGGTGGGCACGAAACGATCCTCATCGTCGATGACGAAAGCGCCGTGCGCGTGCTGTTGTCGTCCGCCCTCGAGCGCGCGGGCTACCAGGCCCTGGTCGCGAGCAATGGCCGCGAAGCCCTCGAGGTTTTCAAGCGTAAGGGTGCCGAGATCGACCTCGTGATCCTGGACGCCGTGATGCCCGGCATGAACGGCCACCAAACCTTCGAGGCCCTGCGCAAACGTAGGCCCGACCTACGCGTGCTGTTCTCGACGGGCTACGAGCGCGACGTCTTCCCGCGTGACTTCTTCCAGACCGGCCATCTCGTTCTGCGCAAGCCCTACGACGTGCCCACCCTGTTGCGCGCCGTACGCACAGCCCTGTCGCCCTCTGAGTGATGCGCCTTCAATCCTTGGTTTCGATCGACCAAGGCTGGGTCTGCATCAACCAAGACCCGCAACCACCGATCGAGCACGACGCCCTTGTGCCATCGCGTCGACGTCGATGATTATCAGCGAATTCGCGCAACTCGCTGCATATGCTTGGATTTCCATTCAATGACGAGGCGCGCAAAAATCGCTCGGCACGACGGTTGCTCATGCCCCTTGCATGACGCCCTTTCTCGATACGCTCTCTCACTACGTCACGCTTCGCTCGGGTGTGGCGGCGGCCGCGTTCGTCGCCCTCCTCGGAGGCACGACCCCGTGCGCGGCAGAGCCGATTCAGAAGCGCGCCCAAATGCAGATCAGCGTCACCGTCTCCTCGGCCTGCACGATCACCCCGGGCAATGCCAAGGATCACACCTCAGTCACTGTGTCATGCCTCGGCAAAGGTACCCCAACGCCCATGATCGAGGAGTCGGAGGTCTTCGTGATGGAGACCGAGCAGGGCCCCACCCCCGTCATCATCACGTCGGTCATGTTCTGATTGTCATATCTTCGAACGTTCTGTCACGAATCGAGGGGCGAGGAGTAAAGCACCATGCCTTCGCGGTACTTTAAGCAATGGTGGGAGATGCATACGACTACTTGATGTTGTCCGACGTCCATCTCGGCTCCGACATCGTGCCGCACCTTCGGCCCTGGGCGACGAGCACCTGGCTGATGCGGGACGCGGACGTCGATGAACGGCTCGTCAGCTTCTTGGATTACCATCGACGCGAGCGATCTCCCGGACGGCCGTGGAAGCTCGTCATCGCTGGCGATTTCCTCGATCTCGTGGGTGTCTCGATCGGCCCCTACGACGCCCTCGTGCGCACACCGCCCACACCCGAGGAGCGCCGAAACGGGATGGGCAGTGCCGCCGACCACGTGGTGCACAAGATCCGCCGCATCGCCGACCGCCACACCCGCGTGTTTCGCTCGCTGAACGCGTTCGTGGCGGAGGGGCACAGCATTGTGCTCGTGCGCGGCAATCACGACGTCGAGCTGCATTGGCGCGCTGCCCAGAGAGCCTTCGTGCAGGCCATCGTCCAGCACGAGCCTGACCCCGCGCGCCGCACGGCGCTCGCGTCCCAGATCGAGGTCTGTCCCTGGTTCTTCGCCGTCGAGGGTGTGCTCTACGTGGAACACGGGCACGAGTTCGACCGCATGTGCGGCTACGGCGACCCGCTGCTTCCCACTTGCCTGCGCGACCCCAAGCGCATTCGCTCGACTCCCTTTTCGGTGCTGCTCCGCAACGTCGCGCGGCCCACCAAGGGCCTGAGCACGGCGAGCTACGGGTATGTGGGGATGGGAGCTTACCTCACCCTGCTCGCCAACTTGGGGCTCGTTGGCAGCGCACAGATCGCGGTGCGCTACGCGCGTGCCTGCACGCGTCTCGTGAGCGAGTGTTTCGCACGCGCGTCGAGCGATGCCCGAGAGGCCGTGCGCCGTCTGCGTGCACGCGCGCGCCTCAAGCGCTTCGCCCTTCGGGTCGCCGTCGACGAGAGCCTGCTCGTCGCGCTCAGCGCGCTTTACGAGCGTCCGGCGTTCGCAAGCCTGTCCTTCGTCCTGCGCAGTCTGTACCTCGACCGCATGCTGGCCGGGGCCCTCGCCTTGACCTCGGGCGCGCTCACGCTCTGGTTGCAGACCCACGCGTTCTCGGTAAGCGCAGCCATCAGCGCGTTTGCCACCGTCGTCCTCATGCTCTTCACGCTCCTAGGACGGGGCTCGAACACCGCGCCCACTGCCCGCATGCACGAGGGCGCCACGAAGATCGCAGCCCTGTTTCGCGCGCGTTGGGTCGTGATGGGGCACACCCATCAGCCCGTGTTTGCGTCGATCGGCAACGATGCAACCTACGTCAACCTCGGCTCGTGGGGAGCAGACGAGCTGCCGGACGAGCAGACGGAAGCGCATCCCTGCTCCTCGACGTTTCTCGTGCTGCGTGAGCGCGAAGGCGCTTACCACGGCGAGCTCTTGCGCTGGAACGCCGAGGAAGCTCGCGGCGAGCCCGCTTGGGGCGAGCCTGTCCAGGCCGTGCGCGCGGCAGACGAAGAAGACGTGTTCTTCGCAGCCGCGGAGTGAAACGAACCGCTTACTCGTGCATGTCGGCGGCGAGCACGACGTCCTGCTCGGGAGCGCGCGCGACGTTCTGTGGAAGCGCGGCGACCGCGCGCTGCAGACGCTCGAGCCGACCTGCATACACGAGCTCTTGCGTGCGGAAGAACTCCGGGTGCGCCGCCGCGTGCTGAGCCAGCCCATGCGCATCGAGGCCACGCCTTTCGAGGGCCTGCGTGAGCTGCCAGTCGAAGTGCTGCTCGCTGAGCGTGAGCATCACGGCGGAAACCTCGGCGTCGGAGGCATAGGTAAGCGATTCGGCGGCACGCACCTTTTGCTCGTAGACCGAGAAAGCCTCGGCGAGCGCGGCCGCGTAGCCGTCTCCGTGGTCGCTTTGGTGGACGCTTTTCGCGCTCTGGGCGGTGGTTTGAGCGCCGGCACAGCCTGCGAGTGCGATCAGCGAGGCGAGAGCGATGACGTGGGGTTTCATGAGGGCTCCTCGTGTGGTCAAGACCGGGAGCCCCTTCGTGCCGTCTCGGCAGCCCTTCAAACCTTGGGGCGAACGCCCTTTAGGCCAGTGGCTTTGCGCGCGCGCCTTTCGGACGCGGTTGCCCTTTTCGAACGGCTCCCTGGATCCAATTCTCGACGACTCGCGAGCGTGAACTCAAGCGCAACGCGCCGAACGGTGGCCATGGTTACCGAGTCATGATGCGGTCCCACCTATTGGATGATGATGTCGCAGTCCTCATCCGCATCGTCGGCCAGACCATCGCAGTCGTCATCCTTGCCATTGCCGCAGATTTCCTTGTCGCTGCAGCCGCAGCCATCGTCGACCGTGCCATCGCAGTCGTTGTCGATGCCGTCGCCGCAGATCTCTGCTTCGGGAGTGCAGCAATCTTCATCGACCACGGCGTCGCAGTCGTTGTCGACACCGTCGCAAATCTCCACGCTGCTCGGGCACTCTTCCTCGGTGTCGAGGGCCCAGAAGGCTCGGTGGTTACCCTCGTCGAGCTGTTGAAACGGCATCCAAAATGCCGCGTAGCTCGGGTCGCTTCCGCCTGCGATGGCGGCGCCGTCGATGGCAGCGCCCCACAGCTGATCGCGGTCAGCTCCCTCGAGCACGTTTCCGTAGTCGCGCAGTGACGAGAAGGCCAAGAAGAACACCTCGCGCGAGTCGGTGGCAGGCGCCCACGTGGGCATGCTGTTGCCGATGTTCGAGATCGCATCCTCGTCACGCACGCGCTCGTTCAGGCGCGTGAGGGGCACGGTCGAACCCTTCCCATCTGCGGCAACGAGCAGCAACCTGGAGGTGATGTTGTCCTTCGATTTCCCCGTCGCACGCACGAAGGCGATGTACTTGCTGTCGGGCGAGTAGCTCGGAAAAAACAACGTGTCGTCCTCGGCCGTGCTCTGCAGCAGCACCTCGACCGCCCCGAACGATCCGTCAGGGTTCACCGGCATGCGTGCCAGGCTCGAGCCCGTCACATCCTTGTTACCAGGCGCCTTGCCGCCGCTCTTGTAAGCGATCGCGACAAAGCGTCCGTCAGGAGACCAGTCGGGATGGGTGGCGTAGACGGTGTCTCCTAGGTTGACCGTGCTCAGCGGTGCGCCCGTCGCCGCATCGAGCAGGGTGAGCTTGCCCTTGTTGGCGTAGAGCAACCGCGTGGCGCCAGGATTGTAGGTGCCCCAACCGTACTCCACGCCCTTGTCCGTCGCGTTCGCAGGGATCTGGAGCTCGCGCTCGGGAATGCTCACCTGACGCAGGCGCTCGCCTTCATAAGCCACCGCCAACCTGCGTCCGTCACGCGACACCGTGTGGCACGAGGCGCACTTGTCGGCGTCCTCGCCCTCGGGATCGGGATAGAACTTCGTCGCGACCGCAGCCGAGATGTGGGCCTTCATGATGCCGGCCGCACCCGTCGACCAGTAGTAGAGCGCACCAAGCACGTTGGTGCGTGAGTAGTACAGCCGCACGTCCTGGGAGCGGTGCACGACGGCAGGCGCGGCCGTGGAGACACCGCGGACGCTCATCAGGAGCGAGCTACCCGCGTGACTGTCGGCGAGCCAGCGCCATTGCGCCGCCGTGGGCAGCCATGCTGCGCTCTCGGTGTAGAACCGGACGTCGGCCACGTCGCTTTGAAAGCGCACCTCGTAGGCGTCGAGCGCGGCACTCGCGCTCCACTGGTGCGTCACGCGCTCGAGGTTGCGAGGGAACATGGTCTCGTGGCTCGGGTACACGATGCGCAGCGCCGAGGCGTTGCCCGTCGCGTCACCGTCGGTGGCGGCAGGAAACATGCCTGCAATGTCGCCGGACGCCTCAGGGTCGACGAAGCGGACCTCGAGTCGCACCGTGAGCTCAGCCTCCGCGCTCAGCTGACCCGAGCTTGCCACCACGCGGCTCTTGCCACCGATGCCCGAGGTCGTGACTACGCCCTTCGAGATCATGCCGAGGTCTTCGTTCTCGAGGCTCCACTGCACCTGGTCGCTTACATCACGCTCGCCGTCCTCGAACGTGCCCAGCGCCTTGAAGCTGACCGAGACGCCACCCGCACCGTCGTCCGTGACGGTGCGCTCGCCAGGATCGATGCGCAGCGCGCGCAGGCCGGGGATGGGCGCAAGGCCGCCGTCCTGGTTGGCACCGCCAGTGCCCCCAGCGTCGGAACCTGCGACCGACCCATCGAGCCCGCCACCGTCAGCCGTACGAACCTTGGCACCTCCCCCCGAGCAACCGAGCAGCGTGGTGGCGATCAAGGCGGACCAAAGAATCCGAGCACGTACAACACTCATGGGCTTTCCTCGCAGGGAGATGCTCAACGCAGCATCAGATTCTCCCCATGCTGACGCCAACTCGCGTCAGGTGGAAGGTGGGTACGCGAGCGACATTCCCGTGCAGGTGGTGCGCGTCGAGATGCGGCGCACTTCCGAACGTGGCGTCCAAAACCACATGGCTTTTCGGCCATCACCACGCACAGCGGCTCATTTCAACGGTTATCCCCCTCCTGAGCATTGCTGTGTGTGCGCGCATATCTCCGCCTTACGTACGCCATGCTCCATGCGGCACAGGAGCGCACGAGGTACGCACCTGTGCTACGACGAATGTGCGCTCGGCTACCTGGCCGGCCCACCCGCCCCATGGCACCTCTGCTGCCCAACTGCGAGCTCACCCCGGCGCTTCGGGCGCTTTGGACCATCGCGTGTTGCACGGTGGGCCTTACGAGCGCGTCGCTTGCGAGTGCCGAGCCGCTGCAGTCCGTGCGGAGCGCACGCATGCAGATCAGCGTGGTGGTCGCGGGCTCCTGCACGGTGAGCCACGGTGCGCAGCGCGACGCGGTGCTCTCCGTGAGCTGTCATGGTGCGAGCGCCTCGACACCGCGCGTCGAAACATCGGAGGTCGTCATGCTGGAGACCGACGCGGGCCCTGCACCCTTCGTGATCACGACCGTCAGCTTCTGAGGCGCTGCGCCTTGATCGGGACGCTCAAGCGACGAGCCGCGTGCGCTGTGTGCTCCGCAGATGGCGACGCCCATGGGGCGCCCTGCGAATCGCGCGCATGAGATGGTGCTGAGGTCCGTGCCGACGTACCAGAAGGACGCGCGGACTCGACGCCGACCGGACTCGAGCATGCGTCGAGATGGCCTGGATGCGGGCTGCTGTAGCGCGCCACCACGGCGCTGGCGGCAGCGCGACGAAGCGCACTGGCTTCGGAGCTGGAGCAGGCTCGACGACGACCGGGACGCTCGTCACCGACAGCTCGTCCTCGACTGCGAGCGACGAGCTCGTCTCTGGAGCGGCGTACGCCACCTTCACTTCGATGGCCGACACCATGTTGGAGGGAGGAAGCGAGTCTCGGTGCAGCGCCTGGGCACTGACCGGAAGAACCGCGAGAAGAACGACGGGGTGAATGCTCATGCGTGCCATGACTCCACACGAAGCAGTTCGCGTGCCAAACAAAGCCACACGCGACAAGAGCGCGTGCTCGTGACGCTTCGTTGTCGCTCGACTGTGGGAGGTCCCGAGATGTGCCCACGCCTCCTTGGTACGTTGCGACAACCCGTGGCTGTGGGAACCAAGCGCGCAGGAAGCTTGCGCACCTCCACGCACACGCACCGAAGGTCACCCCGCTTCGGCAATGCGCCGTAGACGTCATGGACACGGACGAAGCCGGAAACCCAGTTGACGACCAATCGCGTGACAAGGTCAGCGTGCTTCCTCCCATCCCAACTGAGGTCGATCCGGAGACACCGATTCCCATCGGCGACGGCAATCTCGACGCAGATGCCGATGAGCCCGTGCATTCGCGCATCGTGGGAGGCAGCAGCTCCGAACCGGTGCCCTACTTCGTGCTGACCTTGTCTTACAACGGATCAAGCTGGCACAGCGCGGGTTGCGGCGCGTCACTGATCTCGAACTGCCACGCCCTCACCGCCGCCCACTGCGTCACCGACGCTCGCCAAGGTGCGACACGCGGCGTGTACGTGAACGCCCATCGCCCCTTCGCTGGCAACGGCGGCGTCCCCTACCACTTCAGTCAGGTCAAGACGATCTACGCGCACCCCGAGTTCGACAACGCATCGAACGCCGCAGACGTCGCCGTCATCGAGCTCGAGACCTGCATCGACGATGAACGCCTCGATGCGTTCTCGCCCATCGCGCTCGCAGAGGCCGACGCCTCTCTCGACGAGGACACCGACAAGGTCGCCTATGCGACTGCGGGCTTGCGAGCGGGCGACCTCCTCGACACCT
>CAYNOM010000111.1:0-12978 GCA_964398415.1 uncultured Polyangiales bacterium
GCACGGGCACCTTGGTGGATGGCGTGACGGTCGGCTGCGCCGTGCCGCCGCCGCCGCTGGCCGACTTCTACTGGTTCGATGCCGCCGATCCGTTCTCGCTCGTGGTCGACGGCAGCAACAACGTCTCGGCCTGGGGCGATCTGGGTCCGAACGAGCTCAACGCCACGGTGGGTGCCAACACCCCTCCCTTGCTCGTGGACGCCGTCACGCCGAGCGGGCTACCCGCGATTCGGTTCGACGGCTCGACCACGCGCCTCGCCACGGGCAACCTCGCCACCGCGCCGCAGATGACCTTGTTTGCGGTGGTGCGCATCGACAACACCATGCAGGACTGGGGCTCGTTCGTGAACCAGGGCCACGACCAGTACTACTCGATGCGCCGCTCCCAGCAGGGTGGCGCCAATGGGCGGCTCAACTTCCACATCGTCAACAACAACGACGGGCCGTCGATCCCGATCACCTACGGTGCGTGGCAGCTCGTGACGGCGGTGCAGGACGCCACCCACACCACGGTCTACGACAACAACGGCCAGAGCCAGACGGTCCCCCAGGCGCCCATCGCCGCGGGCAGCGTGCCGCTCACGCTTGGCAACGCGATGACCAACGCCCAGTCCATGGGCGGCTACATCGCCGAGCTGCGCGCCTACACCTCGGCCCTCGATGCCCAGACGCGCGCGCAGATCGAGGCCGAGCTGACCCAGAAGTGGCTCGTGGCCCCGCCGCCGCCTCCGCCCCAGCAGATTGCGGCAAACTGCACGGAAGTACAAATGTTGGATCCGCAAGCGATGGACGGCATGCACATCATCGACCCGGACGGCGAGGGTGGCATGGCGCCGTTCACCGCGGAGTGCGACATGACCACCGACGGGGGCGGCTGGACGCTCGTGCTCAACTACTATCACCAGGGCATGACGGACCCGCCCCTCACGGTGCGCACGACCGACCTTCCCGTGCAGCTCGAGCCGGCGTTCTTGGGCGAGAATGGCTTCCAGGACTCCCTCGCCTGGGGTCACGCCAGCAACGCCATGTTCGCGGCGCTCAACCCGAGCGAGCTGCGCTTCTATGGTGAGACCGACGCTCACAGCCGGATCATCCACTTCACCACGCAAGACGCGAGCTGCATCAGCTACTTCGGCGGTGGCGCTGGCGGTTGCGGCAGTATCAACCAAGGCTTTTTCCCGCTGCAAGACCACACGGCCACTTTGCCGGGCGTAGGCCAGCTCGATGCTGGCAGCGTCGGCGGGAACGCCGCGATGACGCAGGAGCCGTTCTACCGAAGCGGTCTCGATCACTGGAACATCAACTACGCGGGGCGCTGGGAAGTGGACGACTTTCACGATCTCGGCGATGGGCCGGACTACGACACCGTCCACCGCATCTGGGTGCGTTCTCTCTTGCCCTGACCGTAGCGCCTGACGACCACGCATGAAGGCTCGCTGGCTTCTTCACGTTGGACTGCTGCTCGGCTGCGGGAGCGAGGCTCCTGCAGCGGACGGCGACCCCCAACTCGTGAACATGGGCCCGCCCGCGGAACGCATTCGCGATGAGCCCGACCTGGAGGACGCGCGCAAGTGGCCCGGCGTGCGCTTCTACGCGCTCTCGGCGCGGCCGAGCGCGGGCGACTTTCGCTTCGAAGACGTGACGCGCGCTGCCGGCGTAGAGAGCACGCACCTGGTGGCGAATGTGATCGAGGAGGAGCTTCGGCCCATGCTCGCGGGGGTTTCGGCGGGAGACCTCGACGGCGATGGCTTCGTCGATCTGTTCGTCACCGGCGGCGCGGGCGAAGATCACTTTCTGCGCAACCTGGACGGCGCAGGCTTTGAGCGCGCGTTAGCCGCCGAGCTCGGCGTCACGCCCCTCGTGGGCGATGCCCAGTACGGGCGCGCGAGCGGTGCGCCCTTGCTCGCCGATCTCAACGCGGACGGCCACCTCGATCTGTTCATCGGCGGCGCGAGCTACCTGACCGACGACATGACCTACGGCCGCACGTTTTGGGGCAGCGCCGGAGGACGCTTCGAGATCGCGCCCGAGCGCGCGGGCCCCCCTTCCGATTCGGCCGTGGCTTCCGCCGCCGCCGCCGACTACGACCTCGACGGCGACCTCGATGTGGTCACCACCCACTGGCTCGACGAGCCGGGCACGCGCCTGTGGCAGAACACGCGCGGTAGCTTCGCCGACGGCATGATCTACTCGGGGCTCATGCAGGGCGCGCGCAGCTTGCGCGGCAGCCTCGCCGCCAACTTCGTCGATCTCGGTAATGACGGCTATCCCGAGCTCTTGGTGGCGGTCGATCTGCACGACAGCGCGGCGTTCGCCAACGACGACGGTAAGCTTTCGCTGCTCGAAGGGAATGTGCTGGACGACGACTCGGGCATGGGCGCCACCGTCGCCGACTTCGATGGCGATCTCGACATGGACTGGTTCGTGAGCGCCATCCTGCACGAGGGCGATTGCCAAAGCTGCGACTTCGAGGGTCGCGGTAATCGTCTGTATCAAAACCTCGGCGCGGGAAAGCTCATGGACGTGAGCCTCGAGGCTGGCGTGCGCGACGGGGGCTGGGGCTGGGCCGCCTGCGCCGCCGACCTCGATCTCGACGGCGACGTAGACCTGTTACATACGAACGGCATGACCTTTTACGCCGCGCGAGGCGCCGAGCTCGCGGCCCAGTACGCAGACGACGCGCTGCGGCTCTTTCTCAACGACGGCGCAGGCCACTTCGAGCGCGCCGACGCGCGCCTGGGTCTCGTCGATCTCGATCAGGGCCGCGGAGTCGTGTGCTTCGACTACGATCGCGACGGCGACATCGACGTGTTCGTGCACAACCACGATCAGGCGGCGCGACTGTGGCGCAACAACCTTTCGGGCGCGCACGCCCTGAGCGTGGCCCTGAGCGGCGAGGGCGCAAACACCCAGGCCATCGGCGCGCGTCTGTGGCTGCGCGTGGGAGACACGTGGCAAGTGCGCGACATCCGCGCGGGCACCAACTACGCAAGCCAAGATCCCGCAGAAGCCCACTTCGGGCTGGGCGCTGCCACGCGCATCGACGAGCTGTGGATCCGCTGGCCGACGCGTGAGCCGAAGCTCACGAAGCTCACGGATTTGCCCGCCGATCACCTCATCGTGGTCGATCTGAAGAGCGCAGAGACGACAGCCGACGTGAGCCCGCCCGACGTGCGCTGACGCGAGCCGTCAACCGACACTTGCTGGGCGCTCGCCGGCTACGTTGCTCATCCAAGCAGTCACGTGGGCTCGTCGCCGACGTTCACGGGGACCTCTGTCGCGCCTTGATGATCACCGGGCCGCGCGATCAGCGGAGTCGCGCGATCAGCTCAACCCGTGAACCCACGTTGAGCTTGCGATAGATCGAGTCGAGCTGGTTCGCGACGGTGGCCACGCTGGTGCCTCGCCGGCTTGCGATCTGAGCGTTCGTTGCCCCGTCGTAGACCTCGAGGGCAACCTGCTGTTCGGCCTCCGTGAGCCCGGGGGGAAGCCGCGCGGGCGGAGCACAGAAGCCCACCAGCGCCACGCCGTCGTCCAGGGTCTCGGCCCAGGCGCCGCGAGGAAGCGGCAGGGGCTCTTCATCTTCATTGTTCACCGTTTACGCTCCTGGTGTTCACGCATGGCCGAACGTTCGGACGAGCTCGGCGCGCGACGCGATCCTCATTTTCGCCATCGCGCGCGCGAGATGCGAGGACGCGGTGCCCTCGGCCATGCCGAGATGATAGCCAACTAGCTTGTTGCTGTAGCCCCGCGCCGCGAGCCCGAGCACACGCGCCTCGATCTCGCTCAACCGCCGCGGATCGCTGACCCCTTCCGGGTTGCGATGAGCCAGCATGAAGCGCTTGCCATCGCTGTCGAAGTGCTCAACCAACGACCAGCGGCCTGCGACCAGCCCTTGCCAGACCTCAAGCGCGTTTTCGTCGCGACCGTGTTGTCGTGTGCGCGCGCGATCGATGGCACTGGCCATGCGCTGTAGCTCCTCGAGAGAGGACGCTTCGCTGGCCTCCTGCTCCGCGTGCACCACGCGGGCATCCGCGTCGATCACCGCACCGCCTTCAGGCCGATCGAGCGAGCGCCGGATGAGCGGAAGCCTTCGGCGCAGTCGCAGCCCAGCCTTGATGTGTGCCGAGAGCATCAAGTACATCGTCCGTTCGCGGCAGCCGATCTTGCAGTCTTCTCCGACGCCAGCCGCGATCATCGTAAGGCCTTGGCCATCGATGTGATGATTGCGCAAGTGGAAGACGTCGCGAATCCCAGGCACACCCAAGGTGTACATCCACTTCGGACCAAGATGCTTGCACTCGGACACGAGCAGCTTCTCCGCCGGTTCGCTCATCCCTCCGCGGATCACTCGCTCGTACAAACGCGCCTGCAGTCTCTCGAATATCGAAGCAGTTTTCTCGCGCTTGCGATCGAGCAGTGCGCCCATGGCACGAATACGCTCGACGACGTCGACACCGTCACCCGCTTGCACCGCTGTACTGAAGCGAGGCCCCTGCGTGTCGAGGTCGACGTGGTAAGCGAGCAATCCCGCGGCGGGCTTCACGACCAGGTGGAGTGTGTCAGCGATGGCTTTCAGCCACTGCTCCTCGGTGACCGAAAGGTCGTAACACGCCTCGACTACCGCGATTGGGTCGCGCGCTGTGGCCATAGACGGCAAAGCTATCACGCCAGCAACGGGTCAATGAAGGGGCATCCAACGCAACGGGGCGTCGCGGCTTTGAGCGAGCAGCGACGCGACGAACAACGAGGAGGTCATGACGCTACTCCTCGTCCCCGTTTCGACCTCCGCTGAGGGAATTGCCCATGGACCGTGGCTACGCCCGTTCTGGAAGATCGCCCAATAGCTGGGGGGTGCAAACCTGATGACACGATGCCGATGTGGCGTCGCCGTGTTGGCGGCGCTGTTGAGTCTCCTTTACTCTGCGAGCGCCTCGGCGCGGCCGGCCCGCGTTCGCCTTACCAACGGTGAGATCTCGGAAGTCGAGGTCACTCAGCTCGAACTGGGCAAGCAAGTCGCGGTGCGCCTCTCCGATGGGAGTGAACGTGTGCTCCCGTGGGCGTGGATCGCGAGCGTCGAGCTGCTTGCCCCCGAGCCCTCTGCACCTGCGCCGGACGGCGCGCCGAGCGGTGCCACGACGATGGCTTCCGCTGGCGGCGGAGCTCTCGCGCCCCGTAACGACAAAGGTGAGCCCGCCACTAGCACGCTGCAGCAGGAGTACGACGCACTCAAAGCAAAACGTCGCGGGCTCGGCGGGCCTATCACTTTGATGGCGGTGGGATTTGGCGTGGGCCTGATCGGCGTCGTAGGCGGAGCCGCGGCCGGAGCGGTCAACGAAGGGGACTACGCAGACTACGAAGACGCCGATGACTCCGATGACATCGACCCCAAGCCCTTCTTCATCGTAGGTGGGCTCGGTGCTGTCATCGGAGTGGGTGGTCTCGTGTGGACGATTTCCCGTGTGTCCGCGAACAAGCAAGTCAAGCAGAAGATGAAGGAGATCCAGAAACGGATCGACTCACTGAAGCTGGGTTTCGTACCAATGGGCGACCGGGGGTACGTGACTGTCGGATGGTCGCTATGACGCGCGCCCTCTGCCTGCTCGCTGTGTGCCTGTGCCTGCTGTCCGCCGCGCAGCTCTCGGCACAGAGTCCCCCGCCTCCCGGATCGCTGCAGCCAGCGAGCAAGCCTCCGCCTGACACGCTCACGGTCTCGCGGTCGCTTGCGCCTGACACGGTGCGCCTGACCGACGGCACCTCGCTCACTGGCGAAGTGTTGTCCCACGACCCGCAGAGCTACGTGGTCATCCATCTAGATGATGGGCGAGACGTGGTCCTCGCGGCCGGCTTGGTGGCCAAGGTCGAGCTTGGGACCCCACCTGGCGCGCTCACGCCTGGCTCGCCGGGGGGTACGGTCGCTGCTGCGCCTCTGCAGCCGGGACAGGTCCGAGTGGAGGAGACTTCGAAGATTGACACCGCCAGGGGCATCTACACCCACGAGCTGAAGTCGGCCGGTGAAGTGCAGCGAACCCTCCTCGATGCCCGCGCCGGCGCGGTTCGGCGCGAAACGCTGGACGCCCAGGGCAACTCCACGGCGATCCAAGCTGACATGAGTGGCGCGAGCTACAGCAGCGACTCCGACTGCGCCGATCCCGACTCGCCGATCTGCCGTGAACAGAGAGCGCTCTCAGCCTCCGGAGCCGGCATCGAAGCATCTTACCATCGCACGAGCGTCGAAGGCGTGAAGGAGCCACCACGCGGCTACACGAACGTCAACCTCGCCGCCGGTGGCACCCTAGTCGTGGGTGACACCACTTCATTCGGCGGTCAGATCGCTGGCTCGTATCTGATCGCGTTCGGCGGACAACTGCCAGGGACGGAGGGAGGCACGTGGCATGGCATAGGGCTCGAGCCCGGCCTGCAGTTGATGTACTTCGGATCGGATGGGGGCGGCTACGGCCTGATGAACTTTGGTGCTTCCGCCTCCTACACCGGCCTCAAGTTTGGAGAGATGGACACGAGCACCCTGAAGCAGAGCGGCGTCGGCTGGACGCTCGGACTACGTCTCGGTGCGGCCATCGCACTCCAGGACGACTCGGAACCTTCCTTCAGCTGGGGCCCACAGTTCCGCCTGAGCTTCCCCGACTACAACGCGGGAACGGCCACGGTCTCGGACACGAACGTCACGCTATTCATCCTGCCGACGGGGGACATTACGGTGATCTCCGCGCAGCTTGGCTTCGGTTTCGGTGGCTAGCAGCGTCGCTCACGAACGCGTCAAACACTCAGCAAGACCACACTTTCGAAGGGGAAGACCATCCATGCTCAAGCCCATTTGCCCAGTGCTGCATCAATTGCTTTCCTTGCTGCTTCTGGCGACGCTCACCCATCTGCCCACAGCGATCGCCCAGGACGCTGATGCGGCTCTCGAGGATGCGAGCGGCGACACCGGTGAACCGACCGAGGGAACTGGCGCCGCGGACGAGGACGAGGCGCTCGAGGGCGACCCGCTGGACGGCGAAGCCCCCGAGATGAGCGCAGGCGAGGCCATCTTTGTGTTGCCTCCCCCGGACGCGGAAGAGTCCACGACGGTACAAGGCGAGGAGCGCCTGGGCGCATCGATCGCGAAGACTGCACGCGGAGCGGTCCGCAAGGACAGCGCGAGCTCCGTACTGATCTTCGATGCGGAGATCGGAAAGCCCTTCGGCGTAGAGCAGCAGGTCAAGAGCACATGCGTGAAGACGGCCAAGACCTGCACCGGGTGGAAGGCAAAATGTTCGCAGTGGGCCAAGGCGTTCGGGGGCAAAACCTGCACGGGATGGACGACCTCCTGCGTGCAGGAGGCCAAGACCTGCAGCGGATGGAAGATCGAAACGCGCTCGCTCCTTCACGCCCCACGCCTCGTCGTTCGCTACTCTGGAAGAGACATAGACGGCATCAAGCGAGATATCGAGGATGCGATCAAGGCAGCAGGAGCCGCGTCGGTCGTTTCGGCGTATGCGTCGGGTGGCGCGGCGGCGTACAAGACCTTCATT
Organism: uncultured Polyangiales bacterium; assembly: GCA_964398415.1. Classification (GTDB taxonomy): domain Bacteria; phylum Myxococcota_A; class Polyangia; order Polyangiales; family DASUME01; genus DASUME01. The sequence continues at coordinate 7,536 of CAYNOM010000111.1, forward strand.
GAGACATTGAAGGCCGAGTTGAAGCGTAAGGCATACGAAATAGGCAAGCTAGACGTGACACTTCGTGACGAGACGAAGTGGTCGAGCTGGTCAACAAGAGAAACCAAGAGCAAGTCGAAGAAGGCACCAAAAAAGAAGAAAACCAAGAAGAAGAAGAAGAAGAAGAAGAAGAAATAGTCTGATCAATGCAGCTCGCCACGCGGATGGCCTACGCGTCGTCACCTTCGACCGCGGTCATACTCGAAAAGGAGACTTACTGCGCTGGTCAGTCGTATCCGTTCGCGTGGGCGGGCTTCACCGAAGCGCGCTGCAGGTCTGAGCGAGGCTGCTAGGCCACGGCCATCCCCAGCCAGGACAGAAGCGAGAGCAGCAGCACGAAGATCCCCACGGCGTCGAACAGCCACAGAACGCGGGGCAGCGTCACCTCAGGCGTTGCGGCACGCGCCTGCGCATGGCCTTCTGTGAACACTTCGGTAAAGTCGCGCTTGTTGAGCTTGACCAAGACACTGCCACCCCAGAACGTGCCGATGGGGAAAGCGAGCAACGCGGGCAAACACACGAGCAACTGAACGATGCGCCCCCAGTGGACGCGCACCCGCATGCCCAGACTCGCGAGCAAGAGCAGGCCCCCCGCCGCGAGAAACACCCCGACGTGTTCGCCCCCGTTGCGCGCCACGCTGGACGCGACCCCGATGGCCGCTGCACCCAACAAGAGGTCGATGGACGAAAGGGCACGCACGTCGCGCTCTGCGGCGAGGTGATGCTGCCGCTTGTCCCGCATACGCTGGGGGCGGCAGGCGACGCAGTAGTCGCCGAGGGACACATCGTGCTCCCTGCACTCGCCGCAGAGCTCTTTCTGACAGCGAACGCACGTCGCCAGCTTGGCGCGCTCGGGATGCAGCACACAGGAGCCCGTCAGCGTCGGCGCCTGGTGGCGCATGCCGTCGGTCGGCTGTGGGCCGATACCGCGCTCGAGTCGCACGCGCTGCAGCGCCGCGAGCACGTACAGCGCGGTGTCCTGCTCGATGGTGTCGTCGAAGCGACTCATGTCGTCCGAGAGCTTCTGATTCTGGGCGATGGCCTCGACCATGCGTTCGGGCGAGATGCCGCGCATGACGAAGCGCTCGATCATCAATGGACGCACCACGCGAGGGTAAAGTCGACGGTCCACTGCGCGCACCGAGCCGATGACCAGGAGGGCACCCACGAGCAGCGAGGCGAGCCCCCACCATCCCCACACGAAGAACCCGAGGGCCACGATGACGATCAACACCCAGGTGAAGATGTTGTGGAGCCGGGTGAGCCCATTGCGCTTCAGCGCCCGGTCCAAGTCGCCCGTGGCCGCCGACAGCCAGTCGCGCTCTCCGTCCGTGAGCTCGTCCCAGACGCGATCGTCGCCCTCGACCCAGCCGTCCGCGGCGCGCAGCATGCGCTGGCTGAGCAGGGGCGCGTCGCTGCACAAGGCGTCGATCGAGCACAACCAGCGCTCGGGCTGCGCGTGCAGATCGTCAGCAACTTCGAGTCCCAACTGATCGCGAAATGCGCTTGGCACCACACCGTAGCGCAGCGCACGCTCGAACGCTTCGGTCGGCCGGGCGCGCTCGCGTACCTTGCTCCACGTGCGCGCCGCAACCAGCTCGACGTCGAGCTGCTCGAGCTCCGGCGCGTCGGCGGAGGCATCGGGTTGGTGCTTCTGCAGCGCCGCGAGCGCTCCGTCCACGTCGTCCCATGCTGCGAATGTGAGCGCTCTCCACAGCGCAGATTCGAGCGCGGGTGTGCTCAATCGATCCGCCTCGAACTGCCGTCCCAAAAGCTCTCGCAGCACCTCGCTCGAGCGTCCCGCAGCACACGATAGCGGTACGGACCCACGATAGAGCCACACGGCGAAATCGCGATTCGGCTGGGCTCTCAAGCGCTCCCAGTCGAGCGTTCCAGTGGTGGAGAGGCGCTGCACCACGTCGAGGCTCAGCGAGTCGGCATGGCGACTCATGTCGAGACCGGCCTCGATACCGCGCTGCCAAAAGCGGACACGGGCTTCGAGGTCGTCGCCCTCGCACTCGCCGAGCGGGGATGGCACATCCCTCGGGCTTGGGTCGCGCGGGGGCGCGGCGGCGTCCGAGCCCATCGGTTCGACGACCGGGTCGTGTGCAGGAGCAGCGAACACGTCGTCGCCCGCCTGCAGCTCGCCCACACGCGCGCGCTCCAGGTGTGCGCGGACCACCTCGAACGCGCGGCGCACGCGGTCGAACTGCTCGGGGTGCTCGTCCGGCCGAAAGACCTTGATCAGTCGCACGTAGGCGCGCTTGAGCTCGCGCGGATCGGCGTCGTGGGACACCCCGAGCAGCTCGAAGGGATCTTGGGTGGCGGGCAGCTCGGGAGGGCTCATCACCAACGCTCTCCTTCGTCGGCCTGCGCGCACAGGGAAAGCAGCCGCTCGTAGCCGCGCTCGATCTCCCTGGGATTGCGGGCATCGAGGGCAGCTTCGAACTCGTCGATGGCGTGGGCGAGCCGCTCGCGGGCGGCCCCCCGCAGGTCCGTCCACAACGCACCGGCTCGCGCCAGCAGGTCGCGGTGGCGCGGTCGCTCCTTGGGGTCGGCCTTGAGGCGCGACAGCTCGGCCCGCGCCTCGGCCAGCTCGCCCTCACTCAGGTCCTGCTTGCCGCGCTGGAAGATGCGCGACGTGCTCTTGCCCGTCTCGAGGAGCGTGGCCTCGACTTCGAGCAGACCGCTGAGGTCGAAGGTGAAGCGCACACGCACCACGTCGCGCGGAGGCCCCTTGGGGATGCCCGTGACCTCGAGCTCTCCGAGGAGGCGGTTGGCGCTGGTGCGGCGGCTCTCTCCCTCGAAGACCTGCACCCGAATCTGGCTCTGATCGGCGTGCAGCGTGCAGAACGTTTCGGCGCGGGAGGTGGGGATCACGGTATTGCGCTCGATGATCGGAGAAAAGAAGCCGTGCTGCACCTCGTCGCGGACCTCTCGAGACACGGCGATGCCGAGGCTGTGGGAGGCCACGTCAGTGACGACGATCTCGCTCACGGACGCGTCCTTGGCGCAGAGCGCAGCTTGTAGCGCGGCCCCACGCGCCACCAGGTGGTCAGGGTCTTCGTGCACGCGGGCGGGCATCCCGAACAACTCTTCGGCGAGCTTGGCGACGCAGGGCATGCGTGTGGCCCCGCCCACGAGGATGACGTCGTCGAGCTGCTCGACCAAGACGCCCGCCCCGCGCAGGGCGCTGCGGCAGGGTGCGATCATGCGATCGAGCAGGGGCTTGTAGGCGAGCTCGGCCTCCGCAGCGCTGATGGAGACCGTCACGTGCTGCTCACCGTCCCCAGTGGGCACGTCGATGTCGCTCGCTTGCCAGCGGCTGAGCCTGCGCTTGAGCAGCTCCGCGCGACGCAGCAGCCTGACGTCCAAGTCGACACCGAGCCGCTCGGGGCGCACCCCCGCCTTGCTCAAGGCCAGTTGCTTCAGCGCGAGCGTGAAGTCCTCTCCGCCGAGCTGACTGACGCCCGCGACCCCTTTGACCTCCAACAACCCCTCGAACAGCTCCATCACGCACACGTCGAAGGTGCCACCGCCCAAATCGAGCACGACGAACTGCTTGTCGCCGTCGCTCTCGTGCAATCCGTGGGCTATGGCGGCCGCGGTGGGCTCGTTGAGGATGCGCTCGACCTTGAAACCGACCATCTCCGCCGCCTGTTTGGTGGCATGGCGCTGGGCTTCGCTGAAGTACGCGGGCACGGTGACGACGCAGCGATCGACCGTCTGGCCCAGCAAGCGCTCGGCGTCGCTGCGCAAGGCGTCCAGTACATACGCCGAGAGCTCTACGGGAGTGTGGCGCCGCTCCCCCAGCGCGAGCTCGCGGTTGCTACCCATGTCGCGCTTGAACGTGGCGGCGCCCATGCGCGGTTGCACCGCGAGGATGTCCTTCGCTGTACGCCCGACGACCATGCCGCCTGCGCGCCCATCGAAGGCGACGACCGACGGTGTGAGGGTCTCGCCGAGCGCGTTGGGAATGAATCGCACCTCGCCCGCGAGGCACACGGCGATGGCGCTCATCGTGGTGCCGAGGTCGATGCCGACGATGGGAGCTGATGTAGGGGTCATCGGGTAGAGGCTCGCTGGCGGGGAAGCGCACACCGGAGTGGCACGCGGCGAGGTCCTAGGTTCTACGCGCGCCGCGCCTCGCTCTCAAGGGTAGGGCTCGCGGTTTTGGGGTGAAGCTCCGCCGGCACATCTGAACGGATGCTAGTTTCATCGACGGTCGATCCGGCGACGCGTGAGCCCCGGGGCGCACGTGCCACCATGGGTTGGCCGGCTTCAGGAGAGAGGTATGAAGAGTTTTTGGCAGCGATTGCTGGGCCGACCCGGTCCCCCGGGACAACTCCCCGAGAGCATTCTTGCGGGACTGGGTGAGTTGGATCGCATCCTCGGCTTGGCCTGGCAGGGCAAACGTGTGCTCGAGGCCCAGGTCGAGCCATGTGCGGAGACGTTCGCGCAGTACTACGAGTGGCTTTGTGAGGACAACTGCACGAAGAACAACGAGCGCTTCCGCGAAGATGACCGCGCGGACTACTACCTGCACGCCCTGAAGCTCGCAGCCCTCGAGCACCCGCAGCACAACGCATGGCCCTGGCTCGCAGACCTGCGCAAGACGGTGTTGGCCACCTATCGACAGCGGCTCACCCAGGCGGAGGACCCTTGGACTCGCCTCGCGAGCATCATGCCCGCGCTGCTCGCCGGTGACGTCGACTTCGCAGAGCAATGCTATCGCGCGATCGAGGCCGACTCGTTCCTCGCCAACCTGGCGCTCCACTGGGCGCGCAACGCAGACCACGAGTACTACGCGCGGCACAACGACCTGAAGTCGACCAAGGCCTTTCTCGCTCGCGTGCAGACCTGAGCCATCAGGTCAACGACCCATTGTCGTCAAGCCATTGGACCGGTCATACTGACCTCGTGCCCGCTTCGCCCGGCCTCTACGTCGACACGTCGCGCTTTCCCCTCGTGGTGAACACCCAGGTCGGGGCGCTTTCGGACGCGCAGGTGACGGCTTACCTGAGCGAGCTCGACGAGCTGTCACGCTTTGACGCTCCCTTCGCCATCGTGCTCGACCTCCGACAGGCAACGCCTTTCAACTCGAAGCAACGCAGGATGTTGTCGGACTGGATGGAAACGCATCCTCAGCACATGGAGCGCTTGAAGGGCATCGCCTTCGTCCATGACTCGACCCTGATGCGCGGCGCCATGCAAGCAGTGTTCTGGCTCCTCTCGCCCAAGTACGAATACACGATCGTTCGCGAGCTCACGGACGCCACGTGCTGGGCAGCAACACGAGCGGGCGTGGCACTGCGCGAAGTTGGGTAGCATCAGCACCACTGCACCACGGCGCTCCAACCCAATCCTAATCGTAGGCGTTGACGTGGTCGTTGTCGGCGACGGC
>CAYNOM010000112.1:0-12921 GCA_964398415.1 uncultured Polyangiales bacterium
CAGGTTTGGGCCGAGGACGAAAGCGGCTATGAGCCATTTTTCGACAGCTCTTCAGAACTCGAGGCGATAGGCCGGATGCAGCACCGTCCCCGGCGCAATGGCGACGAGCTCGTGCAAGATGCCGTCCGAGAGGTCGTAGACCCAGCCGTGGACCCAGGGTCCCTCGCGCTTCTGCCAGGCTTCCTGGATGATCGAGCTGTGAGCCAGGCTGATGGCGCCGTCACGCACGTTCCACTCACACAGGCGATCGGCGCGCTGCTCTTCGGGCACGCTCTGAATGTCTTCGTAGTGCCGATGGTGCACATCGCGGATGTTGCGCAGCCAGTGGCTGATGGGCCCCATGTACTGCGTAGACATGGCAGCCTTGACGCCGCCGCAGCCGTGGTGACCGCACACGATGACGTGCTTCACCTTCAGCACCTCGACCGCATACTGCAGCACGCTCAGCATGTTGAGGTCGGTCGACACGCAGACGTTGGCGATGTTGCGGTGCACGAACACCTCGCCCGATTCGGTGCCCGTGATCTGATTGGCCGGCACACGGCTGTCGGCGCATCCGATCCACAGAAACTCGGGCGCCTGCTGGGTGGCGAGACGCTGAAAGAAGCTGGGATCGACAGCGCGCCTCTCCTGCGACCAGGACTTGTTCTTGAGCAGCAGCTCTTCGGTCGAATTCATCGGGCGGATACCTCATCGCGGAAGTAATGGTTGGAGGCCGAGGCGCTGCGTTTGATCGACACCGTGACGCCACGACTCGGTGCGTTGGCCTGGAAATCCTGGATGGTCTCGACCACGTCGGCGTCGACGCTGCGGGCCCGGGTGCCGTCGATGATCAAGTGACCGCCCCTCGGCGTGCCCTCGAACGCCTCCTTCAGCCTCGCCTTGTGCAGGAACGAGACGTCGTAGACGAAGCGCACCATGCGGCTAGGGCCGTCGTCGGTGACCACGATGGCCGTGCGATAGTGCGTATACACGATGAAGAAGATGGAGAAGGCGATACCCAGCAGGGTGCCCGTGAGCAGATCGGTGAACAGAATGCACGCGATCGTCACGATGAACGGCACGAACTGCTCGCGGCCCATGGCCCACACCTGCTTGTACAGGCTCGGCGCGGTGAGCTTGTAGCCGACCGCGATCAACACGACCGCGAGCGCGGCGAGCGGGATCTGATTGAGCACAGAGGCGAGAAACAGCGTCGCGAGCAGGAGGAAGACGCCGTGCACCACTGACGCCGCGCGCGTGCGCCCTCCCGACTGCACGTTCGTAAAGCTGCGCACCACCACCGCGGTCACCGGCAGGCCGCCGAGTGCTCCCGAGGCTGCGTTGCCGAGCCCCTGGGCGATGAGCTCGCGATTGGGCGAGCTGACGCGGCGATAGGGGTCGAGCCTGTCGGTCGCCTCCAGGCTGAGCAACGATTCGATGCTCGCGACGATCGCCACCGTGAGCGCCGTGGTCCACACGACGGGCTGCGTGATCGCCGAGAAGTCGGGCATCACCCACAGTCCAGAAAGCCCACCCACCTCGCTGAGCAGCGGAATGCTGACGCGGTGCTCGGCCGACAGCGCGAGCCCCGTATCGTGTAGCGCGATGGCGGTGCCTAAACCCACGACCACGGCCATGAGCTCGCGAGGCACGAAGCGTCGCAGGGGCAGCTTGTCGTAGTCGCGCCACAGGAAAAGCGCGAGGGCCGCGAGCACGCTGACGACGACGGCGCCAGGCGTGAAAGCCTGGATCGAATAGATGAGCTCGGAGAAGGTGTTGTGCCCATCCGGCTGGAAGAACGCCGTGTCGCCCTCGTAATCCTTGTCGTAGCCGATGGCGTGGGGCAGCTGCTTGAGGACGAGAATCAAACCGATGGCCGCCAACATGCCGCGGATGACGGCGTTCGGCACCAGCTGGGCCACACGCCCCAGGCCAAAGGCTCCGAGCAAGATCTGCATCACCCCGGCGAGCAGCGTGGCGAGCAGGAAGGCGCGCAGGCCGAGCTTTTCGATGCCGTCGAACACGATCACCGTCAGCCCGGCGGCTGGCCCAGCGACGCTCAGATGCGAGCCGCTCGTGAGCGCGACGATCGTGCCCCCCACGATTCCTGCCACCATGCCCGCGAGGGGCGGCGCGCCCGAAGCGGTGGCCACGCCGAGGCACAGGGGCAGCGCGACGAGAAAGACGATGAGCCCGGCGCGGACGTCGGCGCCATAGCGGCCCTTGCCATAGGGATCCGCGACTTTGGGCGGGATGCTGGCTGGTGATTCTGCTTGCATGGAGCTGCCACGAGGGACGTCGGCTGACGCATCTGGGGTGGCGGCCCGACCATCGGGGATCCGCGCGCACCCTCGCTAGGGCAAACCCAGTTGCGCACCGGGGTGCGTCCCCGAATGCCAGCCCAGTCTAACGCCCCAAAGGCCCCGTGATTCCGCCCCGTCGCGCTTTTTTTGTTATCTACCCAACAAAACTGCGCCTTGCTGGGAACCAGTCTGTCGCTCGACCCGTCATTGCGCGGCGCCGCGGACGGCTCAGTCGTCGTCGAACTCGTGGCCTTCCTGCACGAAGGCGCCGGTCAGGCCCCACTCCTTGAGTCGGTACTGGATCTTCCTGCGGCTGATCCCGAGCAGCTCCGCAGCCTTGGCCGTGCTGCCTCCGACGGCCTCGAGGGTCTGCAGGATGGCGATGCGCTCGAGCTCCGCCATCGTGACGCCCGGCACGAGCAGGCCCATCTCCTGGACGGTCTCGCTGCTCGCGGCCGGCAGGTGCTCGGCACCGATCAGATTGCTCTCACACATCACCACGGCACGCTCGATGGCGTTCTCGAGCTCGCGCACGTTCCCGGGCCACGGATAGCCAAGCAAAGAGCGCAGGGCATCGTCGGTGAAGCCGCGGATCTCGCGATCGTTCTCCTCCGCGAAGCGCTTCAGGAAGTGCAGCGCGAGCAGCGGGATGTCGCTCTTTCTCACCCGGAGCGGCGGCACGTCGAGCTGCACCACGTTCAGGCGGTAGAATAGATCCTCGCGGAAGGAGCCCTGCTTGACGCGCTCCTTGAGATCGCGGTTCGTGGCCGCCACGATGCGCACGTCGACGGTGAGCGTCTCGTTGCCGCCCACCCGCTCGAACTGCTTTTCTTGGAGAAAGCGCAGGAGCTTGACCTGCACGCTGAGCGGGATCTCGCTCACCTCGTCGAGAAACAGGGTGCCACCGTCGGCCTGCTTGAAGCGACCCTCGCGACGCGCCGTCGCCCCGGTGAACGAGCCCTTCTCATGCCCGAAGAGCTCCGACTCGAGCAGGCTCTCGGCCAGCGCAGCGCAGTTCAGACGCACGAAGGGCTTGTTCTTGCGCGGCGAGTTTTGATGGATGGCCGCCGCGATCAGCTCCTTACCCGTGCCGCTCTCGCCGTGCACGAGCACGGTGGCGCGACTCGGCGCGATCTGGGCCACCATCTTGACGAGGCGCTGCATCGAGGGGTGCTCGCCCAGGATGCTGCCCACGTTGAAGCGGTGATCGAGTCTGCGCCTCAGCTCGCTCGCCTCCCGCGACAGCTGCGCCTTCTCGCAGGCACGCTGCACGAGGGCAGACACGGAGTCGAGGTCGAGGGGCTTCGTGAGGTAGTTCTCGGCGCCGCGCTTGATCGCCTGCACCGCCGTCTCGATGGTGCCGAAGGCGGTCATCACGACGAAGGAAGCATGGGGCATGAGGGGTTTGCCCTGCTCGAGCAACGTCAGGCCATCCATCACAGGCATCTTGAGATCGGTGAGCACCACGTCCGGCTCGAAGCTCTCGAGCACACGCATGGCTTGCTGGCCGTCGGCTGCGACCTCGGTGACGTAGCCTTCGTCACGGAGCAGCTCGGCCAGTGCGTTTCGCGCATTTGCCTCGTCGTCGACGACGAGCACGCGCCCCTTGTGGGTGATCATGATCGGCCCAGTGTGGTCGACGGGGGCCATTGCCTGCAAGGTCACGTCAGCCTGCCTCCAGCTCGCGGGGAATCATGTCGTCACGCAAGACGTCCGAGTTGACGAGCGCGTCCTCCTCGGCATCCATGTCGCTTCTGAGCTGCTGAACGAGACGCGCCACGGCGGCGGCCACCGCAGCCGAGGGCTGCGACACATCATCGAGCTGCATCAAGATGCCCTTGAGTGTGCGCTGCTGGTCGGCATGCTCCTCGAGCATGCGGTCGGCGTGCACCGAGCCAAAGGCGTCCACCTTGCGGATGGCGGGCACGAGCACGCGATTTTCGAGCTCGATGTGAGCGCTCATGGCGGTGAACAGGTGCCGCGCCTGCTCGCGCAGCACGTCGACCGTGCGCTCCTCGAACCCGCCGCCCTTGAGGATGCGCTGGGCCGCCGCCTCGGTCACGTCGAGCAAGCTGCGCAGGTGCGCGTGCTCGGAGAGCACCACGCTGCGTACCTGGTCAGGCGCCATGGTGTCCTCAGGCAAAGCGCGCTCGGCCAAGACGTCCACCAGCGCGCGCATGGCGTCGGTCGTGGTGAGGATGCCCTTCACGTGCAGCCCATCCATGATCACCGCGCAACCGTACTTGTGCGCGGCCATGGCCTTTGCGACCCGTGAGAGCGGGGCCCTGTCGCTCACCGTGTAGGGCTCGATCGACATCGCCTCGTCGACGCGCATCGTGCGCGGGTCGGCGGTGTCGAGACTCTCGACGATCGCCACGTCGCGCTCGGACAGGATGCCGCGTAACACGCCACCCTCGAGCACGGGCAGATGCCGCACGCCGTGCTTGCGCATCAGCTTCGCTGCGTCCGAAAGGGTTTGGTCCACCCCGATCGAGTGGGGCGACTCGGTCATGTAGTCCGCGACCGTCAATAAACGTGGCATGGTGTGCCCCTCCTACTCTCCCGAGGAGAGCACGGAGCATGCCAGGCGAAAAACAACGCTAAAATGCGTTTTTTCGGCGCATCGGGTGCGCGCAAACGCCCGCTGACGCGCAATAACGGCGTCCCGAAACGCGAGCGACGCAGTTTTTTCGCACTACCGCAGCAGGGCGTCGTACTGGCCGGAGGCCCCGTAGGCGGGATCGCCGAAGTGTTCGATGGGTCCCGCACCGACGGCATTGACGAGTGTCGTCAACAGCTTGTTGTGCGGCGCGTCGAGGTCACCGAAGCCAGTCTGCCGGGCATCGGCGTAGCGAGACAGGTTGACGTACTGGCCCGTTCGGAGCGCCCCGCCAGCCCCGCCCGCGATCACACAGGGCAGGTCGCGAAAGTCGTGGTCCTTGCCGTCGGAGAGCTCATTGATCCACAGCACGCAGCTATGGTCGAGCAGGCTGCCGTCGACCTCGGTGTAGGCGCTCATGCGATCGAGCAGGTAGGCGAGCTCGCCCGCAAACCAGCGGTCGATGTCGAGCAACATCTGCTGATAGCCAGCCACCGCCGAGCCGCTGTCGTCGTCGCGGGTGTTGCCGTGGGACAGCTTGTGGTGGTTGTACTGGTGGCTGATGCCGTCCCAGTTGAAGATGGGTCCCCCCGCGCCCACCCCCCACTGCAGCGTGGCCGAGCGCGTGTGATCGCAGGCGAGCGCGAGGGCGATGAGGTCCATCTGCATGCGCCCCACGCGCTTGAACGACGCATCGGAGAGCACGTCGGTGCCCTGATCGGCGCGCATGATCTCGCTCACCCGCGCGGCATCGAGGGGCGTGCACTGAAGCCCTGCCACGCCGCCCGTGGTCGGGTCGTTCAAGGCGAGCTCGAGCTCGCGAATCGTGGTGAAGTGCAGATCGAGCTTGTCGCGATCGGACTTCGACAGGCTGCGCTGGGAGAGCGCCTCGAAGTCGGAACGCACGAGATCGAGCACACTCTTGCGCCGCGTGGTGAGCAGATCGGCCGTCACGGTATCGCCGTAGTCGATGCACATCAGATCCTGGAACGCGAGGCGTGGGTTCGGCTCGCTCGTCACCGGGGCGCCAGCGCCGCGGTAGGAGATGCTGCCCGTGCCCCCGCCCCCCGTGCGGTGCACACCGAGCGTGAGGGCCGCACGCGCGGCAGGGTTGATCTGATTGGCGATGTACTGGTCGATCGAAATGCCCTGGGCGAAGCCGGCCCCATCGAGCAGTCGGCCGGTGAGCTTGTGGCCCATGCCCTTCTGATGATCGCAGCCAGGTGCCTGATCGGCGCCAAAGCCCTTGGGCGACATGTGCAGGTTGCGCGGGATGAGCAGCTTGTCGCGGTAAGCGCGCAGGGGATAGAGCGCGCGGTCTGCCGGAAAGTGAGCGTCCGTGAGCGCACCGTAGGCCCCCTGGGGCCAAAACGTGCTCATGTTGGCGCCGTTGCACTGAAAGAAGCACACGAAGCGCCGGGGCGACCCGGCAGTCTGCGCGAAGGCCTTCGATCCCGGCAGCGACTCGAGGAGAGGCAAGGCGATCGTGGCCGAAGCGAGACCCTTCAGAAAGCGGCGACGATTCATGGCTCCTCCGTCGCGCGGAAACGAAACCCCCGCGACATGACCAGGGCGACCAAGAGCTCTTCGATGGCGTAGCCGGAGGCGGCGACACGCGTGTCGATCTCGTGCAACAGGCACAGGTCGTCGTCGACCTCGGCGCGGCCCAAGGCGTAACGAAACCACTGGGTTTCGTAGCAACGCATGGCCGTAGGGCTCTCGGCGAGCACCTCGGACAGCTCGGCCGCTCCGTCGAAGCTCACCTCGCGCCCGTCGAGGCTGAGTGTCGCGCTCGCGTCGATGGGCACGCCGTGGTCTTCGTCGCGCAGGCGCCCGAGGGCGTCGTAGCGCTCGAGGGCGAAGCCGGGTGGGTTGATCGTGGCGTGGCAGAACTGGCACGCAGGTGCCGCGGTCTTGGCTTCGACCTGATCGCGGGTGGTGACGATGTCGCCCTCACGCGCTGGCAGGTTGCCCACGTTGGCGGGCAAGGGCCCGTAGACCGTACACAAAAGGCGCTTCTGGATGAACGCACCGCGGTGGATGGGCGAGCTGTCGATGGGATCGGCGTGACCCGCGAGAAACCCTGCCCGTGTCAGAAGCCCAGGCCGCGTGGCCCGGTCGAGCGTGATGCGCGAAGGCTCAGCGCTGTCGGTCGTCACGCCGTAGATGGCGGCGAGAGTGCGTTCGGCAAACGCCACTGGCGTGCGAAATAGGTCGGAGATGCCTCCGCCCGAGGTGGCCACATCACGCGCGACCGACACGAGCTCGCGATTGGCCGCGTCCGAAAAGCGTGCCTGATCGTAGCCTTGAAACACGCCCGGACTCTTTTCGTAGCGCAGGCGATCGAGCTCGAGCCATTGCCCGTGGAAGTCGTCGAGCACACGCGACGCTCGCGCGTCTGCGAGCATGCGTCGGGCCTCGGCTTCGAGCACGCTCTCATCAGAGAGCTCACCGGCCTTGGCACGGGCAAACAGGCCCGCATCGGGCACCGAAGCCCACAGCATCGCAGCCAATCGGGATGCGAGCTCGAAGTCGTCGAGGGCCACGGCTGAATCCCCCTCGGCCCCTTGGGCGCGCGTCTCGTCCCGATAGATGAAGCGCGGCGACTGCAGCACCGCCTCGAGCACGATGCGCATCCCTCGCGCGAACGCATCCCCTTCGTCGTACAGGTCCGCCCCGGCATCGAACAGCGCGCGGTAGCGCTGCACGTCGGCCTCGAGGAGCGGACGGCGCAACATCAACGCCAGAAAGTCGGTGACGAAGCGATCGCGGCAGGCTGTATCGCGGGCCCCGCTGACGCACGGCACGACCTCGGCGATGCGCGCGGGCGCGTTCACCGCTTCGGCCGCGAGGCGCTCGGCCGCCGCCCGGTACCGCAGCACCTGGTTTTCGGCCACCACCAGCTTCTCCGCGTTGTTGTCGAAGCCGAAAAACTGCTGGTCGGCCACGAACTCCGCTTCGGCGCGTGCGTCGAGCCCCAACAGATCCGCCACGGCGTTGTCGTACTGAAGATGCGACAGGCGCACGAGCTTTGGCATCGCGCCCGGGCTCAGCGCGCGCCCCTCACACACGCTCGGGTCGAAGTCGCCGCTGGCGAAGTCGCCCCCACCGGGCCCGCTCGACACGGCCGAGTCGTCGCCGTTTCTGGCGGCCTCATCGGGCCCGAGGGGCTTATCCAGGCGCCCCTCGCAGGCTGGGAGCACGAGGGTCAGCAGAATGGCTGAACGGCAAGGCTTCAGGTGGCACCAGGAAGACACGTGCTGATGGTACCGCTCACATCCCAGTTCGGTTCAGCTCGACGGCGCGGTTGGTAGGTGTCAGGAGCACGGTGTAGGATACTGGCCTTGGATTGTTCTTGGATTTGTTCGTCCATGGAGGAGCCCATGCGGCGCACTTGGTTCGTGATTTTCGTCGGCGTGCTCAGCGCCGGCTGTGGTGATGACGACGGCACGACGGCCTACGAGGCGCGGGTCGAAGCCGCGCAAGCGCGTGTGGCGGATGCCACCTGCGCCTGTGCTCCTGCCCCAGTGAGGGAGCAATGCGCCCGCTACGCCGGGGTGGGGCTCGATGCAGACTGCTCCGCCGAGGTCGCCGCAGCCCTGGCCGAAGAGCACCCGGTCTATGCCGAGTGCTTGGCCCACGGCTACGAGCTGTACGCGCGCTGTCTGGAGGAGGCGTCCTGCGGCGGCGGCAAGCGCGCGAGCTGCGCGCACGATCCCTACACCGACTGCGGACCTGTCCCCGCCGACCTGAACCCAGCCGCCACGACGTGCCTGCCGCGCTTTCAGTGCGACACCGGCCAGCACGTCTCGTTGAATCGCCGCTGCAACGGCCAGCGCGACTGCTTCGATGGCAGCGACGAGGCCGGCTGCCCCGAGTAGCGCGACGCTCTCGCGAACATTCCCGAGAATCAGAACTTTCGTCCTTGGGTGTCGTCTAGGCAGAGGCGACGGGCGAGCGAGCCACGCGCATGACGCGCGAAGGGCTCCGCTATGCCCCCAAAGGAGGCGGAGATGGATCTGCGACGCAGATGGCGGGTGACGTGCGCGTTGTTGTTGACGGTGGGCTGCGCGGGGACCGAGCTCTCGGACCAAGCCACGACGGCAGCCACGCCGCGAGCCGAAGCGAGGCCTGAGATCGAGCGCGAAAGCCCGCAGCCCTTCGAACCCACGGAAAGCGACACGGCCGAGCACGAGGCGCTCGAGGCGAAAGCCGCGCCCGCGCCAGCCCTCGACGAAGGAGCGCTCAGCGAACGCGCCATGCCCGCCCGGTCTCGCCCGGCCAAGAAGAGCGACATCGGGCTCGGCAGCCTCGGCGTCATCGGTCGGGGCTACGGCGGCGGCGGCAGCGGCATGGGGTACGCCAAAGGTCCAGGGGCTCTCGTGATGCCGAAAGCGGAGACAGCCCCAAGCCGGGAGGGCTACGCACACGTCGCCGAGAGCGACTTCATCGCCGTGCGTGACCAGGCGCTGTCGACCTTTTCCATCGACGTCGACACCGCCAGCTACAGCAACGTGCGGCGATTCTTGCGCGAAGGACGGCTGCCGCCCGCCGATGCGGTGCGCATCGAAGAGCTGATCAACTACTTCGACTACGACTACCCGACGCCGGAGGGCAAAGAGCCCTTCTCGACCTACGCCGAGGTCTCAGATTGTCCTTGGAACACCGAGCACCGACTGGTTCACATCGGCATCAAGGGCCGCGTGCTCGACAAGGAGCGCATTCCGGCGCGCAATCTCGTGTTTCTCCTCGATGTGTCGGGCTCCATGGAGAGCCCCGACAAGCTGCCGCTTCTGACCCGTGGTCTCTCGATGCTGGCCAAGGACCTGAGGGACGAGGATCGCCTCTCCATCGTCGTGTACGCGGGCGCTTCTGGGCTCGTCTTGCCCCCGACCTCGGGCAGCCAGCGGGGCAAGGTCCTCGAAGCGTTGAACCAACTGCGCGCAGGGGGCTCGACCAACGGGGCAGCCGGCATCGAGCTCGCTTACGACGTGGCGCAGCGTAACTTCGTGAAGGGGGGCATCAACCGCGTGATCTTGGCCACCGACGGCGACTTCAACGTGGGCCCGAGCAGCGAGGGCGAGCTCGTGCGGATCATCGAGCAGAAGCGCAAGAGCGGCGTGTTTCTGACGGTGCTCGGCTTCGGCACGGGCAACCTACAGGACTCACGCATGGAGCAGCTCGCCGACAAGGGCAACGGCAACTACGCCTACATCGACTCGCTCGACGAGGCCCACAAGGTGCTCGTGCGCGAAGCGGGCGCGACGCTCGTCACCATCGCCAAGGACGTCAAGCTGCAGGTGGAGTTCAACCCGGCCCACGTCGCGAGCTACCGACTGATCGGCTACGAAAACCGTAAGCTCGCCGCACGCGACTTCAACGACGACACGAAGGATGCGGGCGAGATCGGCGCGGGCCATACCGTGACGGCGCTGTACGAGATCGTGCCGGCGGGATCCGCCGAGCCCGAGGCTACGCCCATGGTCGATGCGCTGCGCTAT
The DNA here is from genome assembly GCA_964398415.1 of uncultured Polyangiales bacterium. Taxonomy (GTDB): domain Bacteria; phylum Myxococcota_A; class Polyangia; order Polyangiales; family DASUME01; genus DASUME01. The sequence goes on from CAYNOM010000112.1 coordinate 10,386, forward strand.
CAAGAGCAGCCCGAGCCGAGCGCGCAGGCGAGACGCGGTGAGCTCATGACCGTGAAGATCCGCTACAAGGCTCCGGACGGCGAGCAAAGTAAGCTCACCGTCACACCCCTCGTCGATCGCCACCGCGCGCTCTCCGACACCTCCCACACCTTCCGCTTCTCGGCGGCAGTGGCGGGCTTCGGCATGCTCCTGCGCGGCTCCGACAAGGCGGGCACGGCGACCCTCGAAGCGCTCACCGAGCTGGCCGACTCGGCCATCGCACGCGACCCACACGGCGAAAAGCGTGAGCTGCTCGACATGATGCGGGCCGCGCAACGCCTTGGCCTCGGCAAACGCGGCTGACGCAGATCGATTGTCTAGCCTCTGCGTCGGTAACAGACGAAAGGAGCTCGGGTCATGTCCCTCAAGCAAGTCGCCCTCGTTCTCGTCGCTGCCATCGCGCTCTCGCAGCTCGGCCTACAGTGTGCTCGCGCGGAGCCCCCGTTCGAAATCGTGCTGGAGGACGAGCTCGGCAATCGCCTCGAGAGCTTCCATCAGCGTGGCCAGACTTACGCCATGGGTCGCATGGGCCAGCGCTACAACGTACGCGTGATCAACCACAGCGCGCGTCGCGTGGAAGCGGTGGTGAGCGTCGACGGACGCGACGTGATCTCCGGACGGCCGGGTGACTACCAGCACCAGCGCGGTTACCTCGTGCCCGCCTACGACAGCCTGTTGATCGAGGGCTTTCGCACGAGCGAGGCGACCATCGCAGCCTTTCGCTTCACGAGCCCGGGCGACAGCTACTCGTCGCGCATGGGCACACCCGAAAACGTCGGCATCATCGGCGCCGCCTTTTATCCGGAGGTCCAAAGGCGCATCCCCCAACGGGTGGCACCCGAATACGAGTACAAGGGCGGACGAGGCGACACGCCACGCCGACGCTCGAAGAGCTCGCTCGGCAGCTCGGGTCCTGCCCCGAGCGCCCCGAGCGCCAGCATGGAAGCCGAAGCAGGCTCCGCGGCGGACAGCAGTGGACGGGGCTCTGTGGGCGCGTACCGACACTATGAGGACGACTCGAGCAACATCGGCACGCAGTACGGCGAAGAGCGCTACTCACGCTCGGTCGAAGTCTCCTTCACGCGCGCAAACCCAAAACGCCCGAGCCACGTGTTGACGCTGCGCTACGACGACGAGCGCGGACTGATGGCGCGCGGCATCGTGACGCGCCCGAGGCAAAGGCCCCTGCCCGTCTCTGGCCCGAGCGCCTTTCCGGTCAATCGCTTCGCGGCGCCGCCGCCTGACTATCGCTCGTATTGAGCGCCGCGCTGGGCGGAGCCCCGGGCTCCATGCGCCCGCCGGTGATCAAGCGCGCGCCACGGCGATAGGTGAAGTACGACATCGCCCAGTCGAACATCACGAGTAGCCGGTTGCGAAAGCCGATCAGGTACCAGATGTGCACGAGCAGCCAGGCGAGCCAGGCGACAAAGCCACTCAGCTTCAGGTTGCCCATCTGCGCGATGGCGCGCGAGCGTCCGATGGTGGCCATGGCGCCCTTGTCGACGTAGGCAAAGGCCTCACGCGCCTCGGGGGGCACACCACGCGCGATGATGCGCGCCACGTGTCGGCCCATCTGCATGGCCACGGGGCTCACGCCGGGTAAGGGCTTACCGTCGGGCCCATCGAGCGACGCCGCATCGCCGATCACGAACACCTCGGGATGCCCTGCGAGCGAGCCGTCGGGCGCGACCCGCGCGCGGCCCATGCGATCGACCTCCACCCCGAGCCCGGCGATCAGCGGCGAGCCTGCGACGCCGGCGGCCCACAGCACGGTGGACGCGGCGATCACCTCGCCCGTGCGCAAGAGGACACCCTCCTCGCCGATGCGCTCGACCAGTGTTCCGGTGCGCACGTGCACGCCTAGCTCGGAGAGCTGCTGCACCGTGCGCTCAGACAGTGCGGGATCGAAGCTCGACAGCACGCGTGGACCGCCCTCGACGAGCAGCACGCGGGCTTCGGAGGGGCGCGCGCGCCGAAAATCGCGAGCGAGAACGAAGCGCGCAAGCTCGGCTATCGCCCCTGCGAGCTCGACGCCCGTGGGACCTGCGCCGATCACCACGAAGCTGAGTAGCTGCGCGCGCCGCTGGGGATTTGGCTCACGCTCGGCGGCCTCGAACGCCAAGAGCACCCGACGTCGGATCTCGACCGCGTCATCCAGGCTTTTTAGACCCGGTGCGTAGTGCGCCCAGGCCTCGTTGCCGAAGTAGTGGGTGCGCGCTCCGGGGGCGAGCACGAGATAATCGTAGGAGAGGTCGCCGCCCTGGGCGAGCTGCACCGTGCGCGCGGCGAGATCGATGCCCCTCGCCTCGGCGAGCAGCACCGTGACGTTCGCCTGCCCGCTCAAGATCGAACGGATGGGCGCGGCGATCTCGCTCGGCGACAGCCCCGCCATGGCCACCTGGTACAAGAGCGGCTGAAACAGATGATGGTTCTGGCGATCGACGAGCGTCACCTCGACCTGTGCGCCTTCGAGCGCCTTCGCGCAGGTGAGCCCGCC